>CAZGLJ010000013.1:0-1606 GCA_964526025.1 uncultured Candidatus Saccharibacteria bacterium
AATATTTTGCGGATTTTTAATAATTTCTTTGAAGTCTAATTCTAAAATATCTTTTGTATTTTTTAGTCTATAGCAATCTATATGATAAAAATTCGTAAATTTTAAATTTTGATTTTTGATTTCGAACCTTTTTAAAATTACAAATGTCGGACTAAGAATTTTTTTCTTGATTCTTAATCCTTTTGCGAATCCCTGCAGAAAGGTTGTTTTGCCTCCGCCTAAATCTCCCTGCAAACCCAAAACAATCGCAGTCTTTCTGTTTTTAATTTCTTTTGCTTGCCATGAGTAAAGCCCAAGGGCAAAATCTTCCCCTAGTTTCTGAGTTTCTTTATAGCTTTTTGTTATATATTTTTTTTCCACTTGATTTATTTTTTAAAATCGAATAGGGTGTAATAACTCTAAAATATAAAAATATGCAGGAAGCTGTCCAAGCAATCAATAACTCAAAAAACATTTATATTATACCATCAGAGGAGCCGGAAGGCTTTGTTTGCGCTTTGGCCCTTTTTTATACTTTAAAAGAATTAAATAAAAATGTAAACTTAATTATAGAAGACCTGCCGGAAAACCTTAGGTTTTTAGCTCCATCTTTAGATTTTATTTCCTATCCTAAAAATTTTGTAATTTCAATCCCGAATAAAATTGCCAGCATCTCCCAAATCCATTACGAAAAAAATAATAACGACTTAAAAATACATTTAACACTGGAAAATGGCTTTATAAAAAAAGATGATATTTCTTTTTACTTTTCAGAAACAAAGCCAGATCTTATTACAACTTTGGGCATAAAAGATTATGAAGCTCAATTAAAAAACAAGTTAAATTCTTTTGGCTTTTTGATGGATTCTCACATTTTAAACATTGACAATAGGCAAGATAACAAAAATTTTGGTAAAATTAATTTATTAGAGGATTATTCTATAACAGAAATAATTTTAAGGCTGATAAAAAATATTAATAACGACTCTGTTAAAAAAGACGTGGCCGGCTGCCTTTTAGCAGGATTGATAATTTATACTGAAAACTTCAGAAACTCTAAAATAACAGCGGACATCTTCGAAGCGGCAGGAAGTTTAATGAAAAAGGGAGCCGCATTAAAAGAAATTACAGACAATATTTATAAATCAATTTAATCTTAAAAAATAAAAAAATGGAGGAAACAAAAAGAATATTGGGGTCTGTGGCAATCTCCCCAAAAATTATTGAGGAGGTTAAAAAGGACATAAAAAATATAGCTGGATTTAAAAAAAAGATCCAAGACTACATAAACCAAAATGTTACAGAGCTGTTAGATGTTATTTTATTCGGGGCAATTATTCTTGATGCCTCTGATATTCATATAGAGCCGCAGGAGGAAGAATCAAGGTTAAGGATAAGATTAGACGGCATCTTACAGGATGTTGTTTTTTTTGACTATAACGCATACCGCCACTTGCTTTCGCGCTTAAAACTTCTTTCAAAGCTTAAATTAAATATTACTGACAAGCCCCAGGACGGCAGATTTACAATAGGAATTGAAGACTCGCTGATTGAAGTGAGAACCTCGAGCCTGCCTGCTGAATACGGAGAATCAATTGTAATGAGAATTTTAAATCCGAAAAGCTTG
>CAZGLJ010000013.1:1616-14867 GCA_964526025.1 uncultured Candidatus Saccharibacteria bacterium
GGTTTGAGAAAAGACCTGTATAAAATTTTTGAAAAAGAGATTACAAAGCCTAACGGAATGATAATTGTCACGGGGCCAACGGGTTCTGGCAAAACTACCACCCTTTATGCTTTTTTGAAAAAAATCCAAAACCCTGAAATAAAAATCATAACCATTGAAGACCCTATTGAATATCACTTAAAAGGCGTTTCCCAGACGCAGGTGTCCCCTGAAAAAGGATATACGTTCGCCGATGGACTGCGGTCAATTGTAAGGCAGGACCCTGATGTTATACTGGTCGGCGAGATTAGAGACCTAGAGACCGCTAAAATCGCTCTACAAGCGGCTTTAACAGGGCACCTGGTGCTTTCTACTCTGCACACTAACGACGCAGCAGGCACCATACCAAGATTAGTGGACTTGGGCACTGATTCCTCGTCAATCGCCTCGGGATTGAAAATGGCGGTAGCGCAAAGGTTGTTAAGAAAAGTTTGCAAGAAATGCTCAACCTCTGCAAAGCCGACCCCTGCAGAGCTTTCAGAAATTAAAAAAGGGTTAAAAGGATTGCCGCCTGATATTAAGCTCCCTGATTTAAATAAAATAGAAATTGCAAAAGTAAAAACAGGCGGGTGCGACGCATGTAATTTTACAGGATATAAAGGCAGGCAGGGATTATTTGAAGCATTTTTAGTTGATTCTGAAATGGAAAAGTTTATTTTAACCAATCCTCCAGTTTCTTCGGTAAGAGAACTATCTGTTAAAAAAGGAATGGTGACAATGTATCAATCCGGCTTAATTGATGTTGTTTTAGGAGACACAACATTAGAAGAAGTTTTAAGGGTTGTGGAAGAAGACGAAGAATCTGCAACAGCACAGATAAAAGCTTAAAAATTGTAAAATAAAGCGGCTCTAGAGTTGGAGGTAGCTTTATGTCTGGGACATAAACAAAGATTTGTTTGAGGAGTAATCGAGCCGAAGCAAGATTATCCGAAGCTAAAACAAATCCAAAAATATACCTCCAACTCTAGAGCCGCTTTTTACCCGCCTAAATTTCCCGCAGGAATTTTGGCGGGCGCTAACATTTAATACGTAAAATTACCTGGTTCCAATATTTTTAATTATATCACCTCATATTACTTATGTCAAGTCTCTTAGACAAAAAATCAAACAAGGAAGATGAAGTGCTGGATTCTACTTTAAGGCCGAAAAAGTGGCTTGATTATGTTGGCCAAGAAAAAATTAAGGAAAATATAAGGATAATTATAACGGCGGCAAAGCAAAGAAGCCAGTCGCCAGACCATCTTTTATTTTATGGCAACTCGGGTTTGGGAAAAACAACGCTTGCTTATTTGGTCGCCTCGGAAATGGGAAAAAATATAAGGGTGACTTCGGGCCCCGCCATAGAAAGAGCTGGAGATCTGGCTGCAATTTTAACTAATTTATCAGAAGGAGATGTTTTGTTTATTGATGAAGTGCACAGAATGAATAAAACCATAGAGGAATATTTATATCCTGCCATGGAAGATTATAAACTGAATTTAATTTTAGGTCGAGGCCCCATGGCGCGCACAATGGAATTAAAACTGCCCCATTTTACAATAATCGGAGCTACCACAAGGCCTGGATTATTATCGGCCCCCTTAAGAAACCGCTTTGGAGCTACTTTCCAGTTAAATTTTTATACAAAAGAAGATATTGAAAAGATAATAGAGAGGTCTGCTGAAATTTTAAATATAAGAGTCGAACCAGGGGCTGTAAAAACAATTGCCGAACGCTCGCGATTTACGCCAAGAGTTGCCAACCGGCTTTTAAAAAGGGTGAGAGATTTTGCAGAGGTGGAAGGAACAGGATTAATCACAAAAGAAATTTCAGACCATGCTTTAGGGTTTTTAGAAGTTGATAAAATGGGATTAGAGCCAGGCGACAGAAAAATTTTATTAGCGCTGATTGAAAAATTTAACGGCGGGCCAGTTGGTTTGCAGTCATTGGCTGCCGCAGCTATGGAAGAAGAAGACACAATTTTAGATATTTACGAGCCGTATTTGATGCAATGCGGATTTATTGAGCGCACCCCAAAAGGCAGAATTGCCTCCCGCCTCGCCTACGACCACTTGGAAATAAAAAATAAAAATAATCAAAACCAGTTAATATAAAAAGTCCGACACAAAATCGGGCTTTTTTGTTATAATAAGAATATGCAAAAAACTATTGTATTATTTTTATTTTTTGGTTTTTTACTTTTTCCGTTTTTTGTTTTGGCGGCGGACAAAGTGGAAATCAACACGGCATCGCTGGAACAATTGGATATAATAACGGGAATAGGTCCAGTGCTGGGGCAAAGAATAATAGACGCAAGGCCTTTTTCTTCGGTTGATGACTTGTTAAGAGTAAAGGGCATTGGAGAAAAAACTTTGCAAAAAATAAAAGACCAAGGTTTAGCTTATGTGCAAGAACAGAATAACCAAACTCAAAATCCTCCGCCTGCTCCGGCTCCTTCTCCACAAGAGCAAAACTCAACAACGCAAAATACGCAAAATGAAGAAAAAACAGAAACTACAAATCAAACAACTAACACTAAAAACTCAACATCTAATAATACACCCAATACACCAGCACAAACCAATATAGAAACAAATCAAGCGTCCAATATAATCTATCCTGAAGGTGTTTTTATAAACGAGATATTGCCGAACCCCGATGGGGCTGATGAAACTAACGAATGGATTGAGCTGTATAATTCAAATAATTTTGAAGTTGATTTATCTGGATGGAAAATAAACGACACAATGGGGACTATAACAAATTACACCTTTTCTAAAAATACCAGAATATCCTCTAATGGATTTTTATTATTAAAAAGAACTGAAACAAAAATAACATTAAATAACGATGAAGATAAGTTGGATTTTTTTACGCCAGCTGAAAAAAATATAGATTCTGCAACATATACGTCAGCTCCTTTAAACCAGTCGTATAATAAGACTAGCTCCAGCCTGCCTGCGCAGGCAGGCTGGCAATGGAGCACAACTTTAACTCCAGGAGCCGCAAACACCATTACTGCCTCTGCTAAAAGCTTGCCAGAATCAAAAAAATCTGTTAAGAATAATACTGATACAGGATTAGCAAGTTTAAGCTCAAACATAGATATAAATCAAGAAGGAATCCTGTCTGCACAGGCAGGAAAAACAACAAACCCTTGGTTTTTATTTTTTATAGCCATAGGAACAGCAATAATTTCTGCGGTAATTGTATTATTTATTAAATTTAAATTAAATAAAAACAATGTCAGGACATAGTCATGCAAAAACAATCATGGCCACAAAAATGGCCAATGACGCCAAAAAGGGGAAAATATTTTCTAAGTTTGGCAGATTAATTACAATTGCCGCAAAAGAAGGCGGCGACCCGGTTATAAATTCTAAATTAAAGGTTGCCATAGAGCAGGCAAAATCTTTTAATATGCCTAAAGATAATATTGAAAGGGCTATTAAAAAAGGCACTGGGGAATTGGCGGGAGAAAACTTAGAAGAAGTTTCCTTTGAGGCTTTTGGCCCTGGAGGGATAGCAATTATTATCGATGGCATAACAGATAATAAAAATAGGACTTTAACTGATATAAAAGTAATCCTAAACCAAAATGGAGGCAAGTTAGCAGGCGAAGGAGCTGTAAGATGGCTCTTTGAGAGAAAGGGAGCAATAACAGTCAGCAGCCAAGGAAAAACAAAAGAAGAATTAGAGTTTTTAGCAATTGAGGTTGGAGCAGAAGATGTTTTGTGGCATGACAATATGCTCGATATTTACACAAAACCTGAAGATTTTGATAAGATTAAAAAATTACTGGAAGAAAAACAGATAAAAATAGAGTCCGCTTCATTAGATTTGGCGGCGAAAGAAGAAGTTGAACTTTCAGAAAAAGATAAAGAGCAGGCTGAAAAACTCTTTGAATCATTAGATGAAAACGATGCGGTAAATGATATATATTCAAACGCTAAAAATGTATAAAATAAAAATTCCTAAAATTTTATTTTTAGCATTAGATGTTGCGAGTTTTTACCGCAATAGTTTTTTTAATACTAACGATCTCGCAATATTATCTAATCGCTATAAAAAAGACTTAGTTCGTATGAGGGTTAATAAGAAAGATTATAAATATTTAGACGATACTAAATTCGGTGGATTGAGGGGTAATTTTTCAACTTTATTAACATGGAGAGGTTTGGTTAGAAGAGGGTCTGGTATCGTTAATACATATAGTTTGGGAAGAGATGGTAGATTAGTTAATGCTGTTTGCAATGGAAAAATAATTTTAAATAGAAAAGATTTATCTGCATACACTAACGACGAAAAACTAAAAAATATTCTTGAAAATGAAGCGTGGCTACTTAATGTTAGGGAGAATCAAGCTCACGTAAAAGTAATGCTAAAAAAGAAATCCGGAATACCACTGAAAAGAGATAATATTAATTTCCCCAAAAAATCTGTTTTTAAAAGCTACAAAAATCAATATTTTATTAGAAGTTTAATAAATAATTTTGTTGACCCAAACAATGAAGTCCTTCAATTTAGTATTATAAATTTATGGGAAGGTATAAAATTTCGTAAAAAAAATTTACATCCCCTCATTGTTTTACCAAAAGATAATAATCCTTGGGGAGAAATCTATGCTATCAAAAATGAAGATTTATATACGAACAAACCATTACTTTTAAATATAGATTTATCCACTAAAATTTGTACTGATAAAAATGGAAATACTTATAAAATGTATCCTTTGACGGAAGCATTAAAAGAATTTTCCAAAGAGGATGACAATATAGAAGACAGATTAAATTATAAATGGGGAGAATTAAAGGAAAAATATTGCGAAGAAGAGGTTGAAGAGGATGTGAGAAAAGAAGATGAATTTAGTAATTTTCTTAGATTATTTTTACACTGGAATCATAAATTTTCTATAAATGGTAGGGATATTGCTGACATAAGAAGCATTAGTTCTGGCGGTCCAGATGTAGAACTACTTTTTTTGGGCGGAACAATTCAAAAATTAGAGTTAGAGCATTTGTGGAACAGTTATTTAAGTCATAATCACCAAACGAACCCTGCATTTAAAAATGTTTGGATTTTTGCCGAAGAGAAATTTGATTTTCCGAAAATATTAAAATTATTTGAAGATGAAAAAAGGCGAAACAATGATAGGATTCCAGATATATTTTTATGCGTAGACGAAGACGGCAGCAGGCATGCCTATTTGATAGATTGGAAAAATAAAACTTTTAAGGAGTTAAAAATTATTTTTTGAAAATTAATAAGAAAAAAGATAGTTATTAGCTATCTTTTTTTAATGTTTCTATTTTTGATTTATCTATTATTACGGGTTTCAATTTTTCATTTTTTTTTAAACGATTTTTCATAATTTCGAAATAATCTCTATTATTTTCTATACTTATTGAATTCCTGTTTAAATCATTAGCAACTTCTGCCAAGGTGCCGCTACCCGCAAAGCAATCTAATATCAAATCATTTTCATTAGTAAATATTTTCATAAGATGAGACAAAACTTTTTTAGGTTTTTGAGTTGGATGAGGTGTTCTTTCATTACCCATGCATATTGGATACTCGATAAAATTATGCATTTCATTTTGTTTCGAAAAATTAAAAGTATAAGATATTTTGTTGCCATCAAATCCATTAGATGCCCACAATATTGCTTCGCACGATGACAGAAAGCCGGTTTTTCTGATTTGTGGCGCGGGATTTGTTTTATGCCATATTATTGTTCCGTGGTGTTTGAACCCCTCTTTTTCATACAAACGGCGAACATCACTGAGATATTCTAATTTGCAAAAAGTAAGTAAATTGCCAGATATTTTTAAAATAGGTTTAACTAACCTAATCCAATTTTCTGTAAATTTTAAATAATCGTAATCGGAGAAATAATCCCAACGGCCAAAATCCGAAGACCTTGCTTTTCTCCCTTTTAACATTTTCGTGTTTTTGTTGGCAGTATTATACGGAGGGTCAACCATTATAGCGTCTACATTGATCCTTAATTGAGGGATAGTCTTAATAGCATCGCCAAAAATTAAATAGTGAGGCATTTATTTGTGTTTTTTAATCTTTCTAGAGATTTTTTATAATATTCTTTATCGGCTTCTGATCCTAAAAAATTTCTGCTTAGTTTTTTAGACGCCACAGCAGTAGTGCCGGAACCCATAAAGGGATCAAATACTATATTTTGAGGCACAGATGTGGCAATAATTATTCTGTCTAAAAGCCATTCTGGTTTTTGCGTAGGATGTATTTTTTTACCGCCAGCAGTCTTTCCTCTGGTCCAAATTGATCTCATTTGCTTTCCTTCGTTAAGGTTTTTCATTATATCATAATTAAAAGTGTGCTTCTTTCCTTTTCTCGCCCATACAAAATTTTCGTGATCTGCGACAAACCTAGTGCAAGACATGTTCGGAGTTGCATCAGATTTATGCCACAATATCTCATTTAATATTTCAAAACCAATTTTTTGCATTATATAACCTACCGTATAAATGTTATGATAGCTTCCTGCTACCCAGATACTACCATTTTCTTTTAGTATTCGGAATGATTCCTCCAGCCATTTCTTAGTGAACGTTTCATAGTCATCATTTTTAAAATAATCCCATTTTCCTTTATTTGTGTTTAAATCTGAACCTCCTGATTTAATAAATTTAATTTTGAAATTGCTTTTACTTAGATTATAGGGTGGATCAGAAAATATCAAATCTATAGAATTACCTTTTATTTTTTTCATTAACTCTAAACAATCTATATTATATATATTATTTATACTAAATCCAACATCTAAAAATATTCCATTTTTCTCAGTATTTTCATGATGGTTGAACTTGTCTTCATCTTGAGTTATTCTTTCTTTCAGGTCTTCAAATCTCCTTATCACAGAGATAACTTTACCTTGAATTTCTAATTCTTTTGCAAAAATCGGTTTTAAACTTGAATTTGCTGGTTGCAAGCGAAAACCGTTTTTTTCTTTAAATATTTTTTTTAAAGTAACTTCGTTGCCGTTTAGCACGGCAACTGCCGTTTCGCCATTTTCTGCGGTTGGTTGTTTTCTTATTATTACAGTATCGCCATCAGAAATTCCATCTTCAATCATGCTATTGCCTTGAACTTTTAAAGCAAAGTGTTCTCCTGATTTTGAAAGCAAATTCTGCTGAACTTTAATAGTTTTTTTATCCTCAATTGCTTCTATGGGTTGGCCAGCAGCGATTGTCCCCAAAAGAGGAATTTCTATTAATTCAGAGGTTTTTTTATTTTTTGGTAGTTCTATGGCCCGTGCTTGATAGTCGGTTTTATTCAAATACCCTTTTTCTTTTAGATTCTCTATGTGTTTATGTACGGTTGATTTTACTAACCCAAAATGCCTTCCCATTTCTTCAAGAGAGGGAGAATAGCCATTTTTTTTGAGACATTTTTTTAAATATTCCATGATTTGTTTTTGTTTTGGCGTAAGCATTTGACAATGTTTTTATAAATACTATTATTATATTATAGCGAACATTTAACGAACATAAAAGACAGTCAACCTGTGGATAACTTTTTATGAATCGGATATAATTAAACATATTAAATATGAATTTTCCATTTACTCACGTAGCTGCTTCCGATGATTCTAAACATCAAGATGGACAATTTAATAGTTTATCATTAGTTACTTTAAAATATTGTGATGCGGGAAAATTACAGAGAGAAATTTTTAATATTCTTAAAGAATCTGAGGTAAAAGAACTTAAATGGCACGATTTGGATGGTGCTCGGGATCGATTCGCTGCAAATAAAATCATAGAATTTGTATTTAATAATTACAAGAAGATAAGAATAGATATATTGGTTTGGGATTTAAATGATAGTAGACATAGAGATTTAATTAAAAGAGATGACAACGAAAATTTAGTAAGAATGTATTATCATCTTGTCTATAGGACTCTTAGCAAATATTGGCCGACTCAAGGAAATTGTTGGAAGTGGCGTCCAGACGAGCAGGTCTCAGTTAATTGGGATACTTTGTATGATTGTCTTAATAATAAGTTGAATAAATGCGTTCGAGATCTCTTCCAAAATAATCCAGATTTCGAAAAAATAGATTTACGAAGAATTATCCCTTCTAATTCCATTAAATATCCCTTGATTCAGATAGCAGACTTATTCGCAGGCATGGGAGCATATTCGTGGGGCCATTACGAAAAGTTTAAAAAGTGGAAAATTTATCAATCTAAGCAAGCAACCTTCTTCCCTCGGGAAAATTTGAGCTTTTCTCAAAGCGAGAAAGAAAGATTTAAAGTAATCGATGATTTCAATGCTAAGTGCAAAAAAAATGGATTACGTATAGCATTTGATAGCACTAATGGTTTTAAATCTCATAATCCATATAATTTTATAAACTTTTGGTTTTATGAACCGCAAAGTATTTTAGATAAGGCTCCCAAAAAAGGACAAAAAAACTCATAAAATTTTTAAGCACATGATTATCATCGGAATCGATCCCGGCTCTGTGGTGACGGGTTATGCTATTATCAAAAAAAATAAGGACAAATGCCTTAAGGTTATTGATTTTGGCTGTATAATAACAGAAAAAAATTTTACGGCATGCGAACGGCTTAAAAAAATACACAAAGAAATAATTAAACTCATAGACAAACACAAGCCTGAGATTATGTCTGTTGAAAAATTGTTCTTTTTTAAAAACTTAAAAACAGTAATGCCCGTAAGCCAGACCAAGGGCGTTATATTGCTGGCGGCCGGCCAAAAAAAGGTCCCTGTCCTTGAATTTACTCCTTTACAAATGAAAATGGCGATAGTTGGCTATGGCAGAGCTGAAAAAAAACAACTGCAGGAAATGATAAAAAAAACGCTTGATTTGAATAATTTTGACCTTAAAAAAAATAATCGGAAAAAAGACGATGCTTTTGACGCTTTGGGTATGGCTGTATGCGCCGCAATAAAAACATACTGACTTGTGTAAAAATAGGTATTGACAAGATTTTATTAAAAAATATAATAGGGAAATATAAACAAAAAATAATCTTAATTTTTCCAAAAATTTAGAAGGACAACTAAATTTTTGGAAAATCATTTTTTAAAAAAATGGAAGATGAATTTTTAACCAGGTTAATTAACGAAGATGACGACCTTGAGGATGATAACTGGGATGATGATGCGGATGCAGACGGCGACGGAGACGGCGACGATGATGTTGCCGCTGATGACGAAGAGGGAGAATCAAAGGATGAATAATAAAGCTTATCGCCGCATTTTAAACAAAAACTTTGCTTTTTAAAGCAAAGTTTTTGTTTAAAAGAGCCGTACTTGTTATTTTTGTGTATTTTTGTAAAATATACTTTTAAAGGATATAATAAAAATATGAAAAAACAAATTAAGAAAAAACCTTCCAAAAAACAAAAAGGTCAGCCGGTAAAAGAGCACATATTTGTTTTTAAAAAAATACAGAGTTTTTTAACATCAATCATAGCCGATAATAGAAAGCGGAGAGTTTTATATGCCGTCGGGAAATATCTGGCTTTTTTGTTTTTAGGATTTTTTGCGTTCATTTTATTTTTATTTTTTTATTACACTTACAACTTGCCCCAGCCAGAAAAATTTACAGAAACGCCGTTTATCCAGTCAACTAAAATTTATGATAGAACAGGCAAGGTTCTTTTGTATGATATTTACGGGGAAGAAAAAAGAGAAATTGTTTCTTTTGATAAAATTTCAGATAATATAAAGCGCTCAGTCGTGGCTTCCGAGGATGCCAGATTCTACCAGCACAGCGGCATAGACTTCGGAGCTATAGTAAGAGCTATTTTAGTAGACCTGAAACTGCAATCAAAAAATCAAGGGGGGTCTACAATAACTCAACAGTTAATCAGAACTGTTTATTTGACTGGACAAAAAACTTTAGCCAGAAAAATTAGAGAAGCTGTTTTAAGCATTGAATTAGAACAAAAATATTCTAAAGACCAAATTCTCGACTGGTATTTAAACGCTATTCCTTTTGGAGAAAACACGTATGGAGTTGAGTCGGCCAGCCAAACTTATTTTAATAAACCCGCCTCTGACGTTTCTTTAGCTGAGGCGGCAACTTTAACGGCTTTAATCCCAGCTCCAAGCCGTTACTCTCCATATGGCCCGAATAAAGCAGAACTTTTAAAAAGGAAAGACTATGTTTTAGAAAGGATGCAAAAACTTGGCTATATAACAGAAAAACAGATAGAGGACGCAAAAAAAGAAAAAATAAACTTTGCTGAATCAACGACCCCTATAAAAGCCCCTCATTTTGTAATGTATATTAAAAAATATTTAGACGATAAATATGGAGAAGATTATTTAAAAGAAAAAGGGTTAAGAGTTTACACGAGTTTAGATTGGGACCTCCAGCAATATACAGAGGAAACTATTAAAAATGCGGAGGAGGCGAATATGGCTAAAAATGCAAACAATACAGCTCTGGTGGTTATGGATCCTAAAACAGGCGAGATTTTAACGCTTATCGGCTCAAAAAACTATGATGCACAGCCCTATCCTGAAGGATGCGATGAAAAACCGGCCGGGAGCTGTTTATTTGATCCTAAATATGATGTAGCAACAATCGGCCAGCGCCAGCCGGGCTCAGCATTTAAGCCATTTGTTTACGCAACAGCTTTTAAAAAAGGATTTACGCCAGACACTATATTATGGGATGTTAAAACAGAATTTAACCCTAATTGCGACCCAAACGGCAATGGAACAGTAGATATATATGGCCTTCAGTGCTACAACCCCCAGGATTATGACGCTAGATATAGAGGCCCTGTAAGTTTACGTCAGGCCCTGGCTGGCTCATTAAACATCCCGTCTGTAAAAACTCTTTATTTAGCTGACTTAAAAGATTCTTTGCAGACAGCAAAAGATTTTGGCATAACAACATTAAACAATATCAATGATTACGGATTATCTCTAGTATTGGGCGGAGGAGATGTAAATTTATTAGAGATAACTACAGCTTACGGGGTTTTTGCAAATGAAGGAATGTATATTCCGCCAGTGAGTATTTTAAAAATTGAAGACTCAGAAGGCAATATTATTGAGCAAAATGGGAAACAAGCCAGAAAAATTTTAGACACTCAAATTGCCAGACAAATTAATGGTATTTTATCTGACAATAGCGCAAGAGCTCCGATATTTGGGGACAACTCAGCTTTATATTTTCCTGACTACCAAATAGCTGCCAAAACAGGCACGACACAAAAACTTAATGACGGCTGGACAATAGGATATACGCCATTTACTGTTGTCGGGGTATGGGTTGGAAACAGCGACAACTCGCCGACAAAAGATATAGGTATTGGGCTAGCGGCTCCGATGTGGAGGCAGGTTATGGAAAAAATAATAACAGATCATTCTATTGAAAATTTTACACCGCCCGATCCTATTACAAATAAAAGCCCTGTTTTATTGGGCCAATTACCTTTAGATGATATTAACACTATTCTATATTACATTAATAAAGACGATCCTTTAGGGCCAGCGCCTCAAAACCCTGCGTCAGACCCACAATATTCATTGTGGCAAATAGGTATTAATAATTGGCTGGTAGAGACTGGAAGATATCAGCAATAGGAATAATTAAGTAGATTTAATAGGCATTACAACATAAATATAACTTGTATCGCCCACTGGCTTTAACACGCACGGCCCCTCTTCTTTGCTTATATCAAAAATCACCTCTGAACTTTTTATATTTAACAGCCCGTCTATTAAAAATTTATGATTAAAAGAAACCTCTATCGGCTCGCCCTCTATTTTAGCTGGAATACTAGACTGGCTCTGGCCAATATCTGGATCTTGAGCGGATATTTGAATTTCTTTTATTTTGCCGTCTGTTTTAATTTTTATTTCATTAATCTTGCCCGAAAAAAGCGATGCCGCTTTAATTTGATTTAAAAATTCGTCTCTTTTTAAAATAATATGGGTTTTAAATTTTTTAGGGATAATTTCTTCATAATTAGGGTACTCCCCTTCGATTAACCTGGATATAATTTGAACTTGCGGATGAGGTGCTTCTTTCATTGGAAACTCAAACATTGTTTGGTTTGGTAAAAAATATATTTTTATTTTTCCCTCTTTTCCCTCTAAAATATTTATTATTTCGCGTGCTGGTTTTTGGGGAAGAATAAAAGAAATATCTTTTTTTACTGGACTTTCTAAAGATATATTTTTTTCTGCTAATCTAAAACTATCGGTCGCCACTATTTTTATTGAATTTTTAGAAAATATAAAATAAATGCCAGAAATTTCAGGTCTTGATTGCGAAGGCGAGGCAATATCAACTATTTGGGTTAAACCTTGGCATAGTTTTTTATTATCAATCTCTAAATATTCTGTATTTTTAAACTCTGGGATTAAAGGAAATTCTTCTGGATTAAATCCCTGGATTTGGTTTTTAAAACTCTTACATTCAATATATAAACTTTGTTTATTTTCTTCCAATACAATTTTTTCATTAGGCAATAAAGATATAAAATTTGAGAGAAATTTAGCAGGAACCACCACTTTACCTTTTTTAATAATTTTAGTTAAAATCCATAATTTTATTGCGGTTTCTAAATCGGTCGAACTTAAACTTAAAAAACTATCTTCGGTATTTATTAAAACATTATCTAAAATCGGCAAAGATAAATTTTTACCGACTATTTTTTCAACCACATTTAAGCCATTTTTAAAATTTTCTTTCAAAATTTCTACTTTCATATAATTAATAATTAAATATTTATTTAAATTATTATTGTTAGTGTTTTGTTTTTCCCTTTTTTAAAAAATAAAAATATAGGTAAGTTTGTTTTAAAAAAATTTGTTAAAATGTTGGGGATAAATTAGTGGTTTTTAAAATGGATTATTTGTGGTATTTTTAATACGATAAAAATTATTATACTTTTTAACACTTTTTATCCACTATATATTCTCTGTTTTATTAAATTTAATTCCTCTGTTAATTTATTATTTTCTTCATTTTCTTGCAGGATTTTTTTATAAGCATAAATTGCAGTTGTGTGGTCTTTGCCGCCGAATTTTCTAGCAATTGCCGGAAAAGAATATTTTAACTCTTTTCTTAATAAAAACATGGCAATTTGCCTTGGTTTTACAATTTCTTTGCGCCTTGTTGGGTCAAATAAGTTTTTCTCCTCTAGATTATAAAATTTAGCAACTGTTTCTATTATTTTTTTATAGTTTGCCACATCAAAC
>CAZGLJ010000014.1:0-3497 GCA_964526025.1 uncultured Candidatus Saccharibacteria bacterium
GCTTAGATTTATATAAAAGAAGCGATATAAATAAAAAGATTTATAGTATAAATAAAGACAAGATTGATTTAGACATACATACAGAAGGCATAGAAGTCGCGCAAAATTCCATTTCTTTTTTAGCTATTGATAAAAATAAGCATTTGGCTCACTTTAATGTTAATGTTTTAGGCAAACATAACGTGCAGAATTTATTAGCCGCTATTTTAGCTGCCAAAGAACTTGGCATGAGTTTTGATGAAATTGCAGAAGCTTGCAAAGATATAAAACAATTTCAGGCAGGTATGAATTTAAAAGAAGGCAAGCACGGAATTAAAATTATTGACTCTTCGTATTCGGCAAATTCAGACGGAGTTTTGGCGGATTTGGAATACCTTAGCATTTTTCCAAAAAAGAAAATAATTGTAATGCCGTGTTTAATTGAGCTTGGGCCAAAATCAAAAGAAGTCCACGAAAAAATTGGAAAAAAAATAGGCGAGATCTGCGACTTGGCAATAATTACCAGTAAAGATAAATTTGATGACATAAAAAGGGGAGCTATTGAGTCGGGAATAAAAGAAGGAAATATTTTATTTTGCGAGAAGCCGGAAGACATTTACTCAATGGTCACGCTTTTCTGCGCCGCCGGCGACACAATTTTACTAGAGGGCAGAGTGCCTGTAAAATTGATTAAATTGTTAGTTGGCAGTGAGTAGTCGGCAGTTTGTAGTTTTTTTGTAAAAAAAGAGGCACCGCTTTGCGTACGATGCCTTGATGAGGAGAAAATATGTCGGGAATTAGTTTTGACTTTTATGTTCGTCAAACCAATGTTTTAGGTCTTGGAGCCAATGCATTAAATCTTGGAACATTGCTTCGGCTTTTGGGTCAAGAACTAATTTACCAGTAGGAACGTTGTGCCAGGATTCTCCAATTGTTTCATCCCATTCTTTTTTCATTCCGTCATAGATCAATTTACGCCTTTGATAAAACTCAGCGGTTATTTCTTCAATAACGTAGCTTGCGCATCCTTCAACATGGATGTTATTAAGATGATGTATAACATCATATTCTGCAGAGATTGGGCGTTTAGGTTCGTTCATTTTTTTCTCCCATAAAAAAGAGCTGTCTGGTGGTGAAAAATATTCAAACAACACATAGGGTTATATTATATGAAATTAAAATTTTGTCAATGAGTAATTATTTTAAACCGATTTCTATTTCTTTGTCGCCAAATGTGGAAAAGGACGATTTAAAAATCGCCCTGAATTTAATTATAAGGCCGTGGATGTGGAAGAAGGGAAAGACGATAAAAGAATTAGAAAATGAATTTAAAAAATATCTTGGCGTAAAATACGCCGTGTCTTTTAATTCCGGAAGAAGCTCTTTTTATGCAATTTTGAAAGCCCTGAGCGAGGCCGAAGGGTTAAAAAAAGGCGATGAGGTTTTGTTGCAGGCGTTTACCTGCAATGCGGCAATAAACCCGATTTTATGGACTGGTTTAAAGCCGATTTATATTGATTGCAACAAAGACGATTTTAACGTGGATGTGAGCAATTTAAAGGCCTGCCTGCGCAGGCAGGCCAAAACTAGCCCGGAAAGCAGGGTTTTGGTAGTTCAGCACACTTTTGGGCTGCCAGCCAATATGGACGAAATTAGAGCTATTTGCGAAGCCAATAATATGATTTTAATTGAGGACTGCGCCCATTCGTTAGGCGCCGAATTCAACGGCCAAAAAGTCGGAACATTTGGCAAAGCTGCATTTTTTAGTTTTTCAAGAGATAAAGTAATTTCTTCTGTGTACGGCGGAATAGCCGCGGCAAATGATGACATAATTGGGAAGAGGCTTGAAGAACTACAAAAACAATTCGGACAGCCGTCAATTTTTTGGATTAAACAGCAATTACTGCATCCATTATTATTAGCCTATATAATTTTACCGATTTATAATTTTTTAGATTTAGGAAAAATATTTTTGGTTTTGTCGCAATGGCTCCATATTTTATCGAAAGCAGTCCACTGGAAAGAAAAACAGGGGAACCGCCCGGATTATTTTCCAAAAGCTCTGCCAAACGCTTTGGCAATGATGGCTTTAAATCAATTTAAAAAACTGGATAAATTTTATAACCGCAGAAAAAAATTATTTGAATATTACGCAGAAAATTTAAAAAACACTTCGTTTATTCTGCCGTTGGAAATAGAAGGCGTAAAACAAAGCTATTTGCGTTTTACAACAAAACATCCAAAAGCACACGAAATACTTTATGAGGCCTGGCACAAGCAAAATATTTTGCTTGGCGACTGGTACACATCGCCGATAGCGCCTTTTGATACAAAATTAGACCGGATGCATTATAAAATGAGAATGTGCCCAGAAGCAGAAAAATTATCTGAGATAACATTAAACTTGCCGACCCATATTAATATTTCCCGAAGAGACGCTGAAAGAATAGTAAATTTTCTTAAGAAGTTCGGCTAAGAATATAAAAATTTCTTTTTATAATATATACCACTTATAATATATACCACAATTTTAAAAGCTTTGGAAATTGTAGTATAGTTATATTATGAGATTAAATATTACAGATAGATTTCTTTGGGATGTTTATAGCCTCCTTAGTGAGGCGGGAGACTTATTAGATTCTGCTTTTAGGTATCCAACGATGTATAATTCCTTGCCTGGACCTAAAAATCCCATTTTTAAGAAATACAGAAAGGAAAGGGGCGCAAGGGAGTTCAGTAAATTAATTTATTATCTCAAACAAAAAGGATACATAAAAATAGAAAATTTAAAAAATAGAAAAGCCCTCTTGCTTACAAAAAATGGTATAGGCAAAGCATTAAAGGCAAGTTTTAAGATAAAAAAAGACAAAAAGAGGCGAGATGGAAAATGGATAATGTTAATTTTTGACATACCTCAAAAATATAAGAAGTCTAGGGAATTATTAAGAAGCATTCTGGTAAATTCTGGATTTAAGCTATTTCAGCAGAGCGTTTGGGTTTCTCCATATGATATTTCTGAAAAAATTGAGAAAATACTTCAAATGTATTCACTAGATAGATATGTTAAAATATTCCTAATAGAGGAAGTTTGAAGAGGAAATTTGATATACTCCAATTTCAGAAGCTTCGGAAATTGGAGTATAGAACA
Source organism: uncultured Candidatus Saccharibacteria bacterium (assembly GCA_964526025.1). Classification (GTDB taxonomy): domain Bacteria; phylum Patescibacteriota; class Minisyncoccia; order Minisyncoccales; family Staskawiczbacteraceae; genus UBA11703. Next base: position 3,128 of record CAZGLJ010000014.1, read on the forward strand.
AAAAAATATAGAACAAAAAACATGGTAAAACGTAAGAGTATATCTGTTTGGCTCGTGTTTATAGATGGGACAAATAAAGGTAAAATTGTTTTGTAAAAAAGATCTTTTTTGAATAAGAGATTTATTAATGTTTGTCAGGCGAGTTGGGCAGGAAAGGTTGAAACAGGAGAGAATATTGAAAGTGCCGTGAAAAGAGAATGCAAAGAGGAATTAGGAAGTAATTTTTACGACAAATTTGATTTTTCAGGATTAAAATTAATCTTTAAAACCAACTTTACAATGAATAATAAAACATGGGAAAAATTCACAAAGAAGCTTTGCCAACTTTTGTTTTTATCGAAAAAGGCGACGAATTTTATTCGATTGAATC
>CAZGLJ010000014.1:3597-14793 GCA_964526025.1 uncultured Candidatus Saccharibacteria bacterium
CTTTGCCAACTTTTGTTTTTATCGAAAAAGGCGACGAATTTTATTCGATTGAATCCGGGAAGGACCCGAGAAATAGCATTGTTTTTTTCGACGACCAGTATAAAGTAATCAAAAATATTTTAAATGGAAATAAAAAATAAGACAATTGAATTTGAAACAAAGCAGATGTTTGACTTCATTGATTTTACAGAAAAAGTTGAGGAATTTGTAAAAGAAAGCGAGATAAAAGACGGCATTGTTAATATCCAAATTTTACACACTTCAGCAGCTTTAATTGTCAATGAAAACGAGCCGTTGCTTATTGAAGATTTTAGAAAAAACATCGAAGGAAGCGCTTTAAGCGCTGAAAATTATCAGCATGATAATCTTGCAAAAAGAAATGTAAACGTCTGCCAGAATGAGTGCATAAACGGCCATTCTCACTGCAAGGCAATTCATCTGCTGGTTAGCGCCACTTTAAATATAATTGATAAAAAATTACAGCTTGGCCAGTGGCAGAGGATTTTTTTGATTGAGCTAGACAGGCCGAGATATAGAAAAATTCAGATGCAAATTTTAGGAATTGAATAATTAGATATGGAGATAAAAGAAATAAATAATAAAGAAGAATGGGAGAGTTTTCTTTTAAGCTGTTTTGAGAAAACTTTTTTGCACTCGTGGAATTGGGGCGAGTTTAACACGGCAATGGGTGAAAAAATATGGAGATTTGGAATATATAATTCAGAAAAATTAATAGGAACGGCTTTAATTGTAAAGATATCTGCAAAGCGCGGGACTTTTTTATTTATTCCGCATGGGCCGGTTATCGCGGAAGGATTAGAAATAAAAGATAAAAAGGAAATTTTACAATTACTGCTGCTTGAAATTGAAAATATCGCAAAAGAGGAAAGAGCAAGTTTTATAAGGGTAGCTCCTATTTTGGCCAGGTCAGAGGAAAATATAAATCTTTTTAAAGATTCGGTTTCAAGAGAAGCGCCCATACATATGCACCCTGAAGTTACCTGGGAATTAGGCATTACTTTGCAAGAAGAAGAGCTTTTGATGGATATGAGAAAAACAACAAGATATTTAATCCGGCAGGCAGAGAAAAATCCGGATATAGAAATTATAAAGAGCAGCAATATTGAGGACTTAAGATTTTTCTGGCCGGTATATCTTAAAACCGCAAAGAGGCACCGTTTTGTGGTGTTTTCTAAAAGATATTTGGAAGCAGAATTTAATTCGTTTTCGGGCGATAAAGAAATTTTGTTATTTTTAGGCAAATATAAAAAAGAGGTTGTTTCTGCCGCTATTTTTATCTTTTGGCAGGATATGTGCTTTTACCACCACTCTGGCTCTTTATCAGAATACAATAAAATACCGGTTTCATATTTATTGCAGTGGGAAGCGATAAAAGAAGCAAAAAATAGAGGGTGTAAAACATATAATTTCTGGGGCATAGCTCCTGGCATAGAGAACGAATCTGATGCGCAAAAATCTCAGCATCCATGGGCTGGCTTGTCATTATTTAAAATGGGTTTTGGCGGGCACAGGAGAGAATATGTAAAAACGCAAGACTTTGTTATTTCTGCAAAATACTGGTTAAGTTATATAATAGAAAAAATAAGAAAAAGGAAAAGGAATCTTTAAATGATTTTCGCCATGTCTTACAATAGGAGAAGGCATATAAAAAATAAAATCAGGAAAATAAGGCCCAAAAAATCAATATTTAAAAGGCCTATTTTTTGGTACTTAATTTTATTTTTAATTTTGATTTCTGTTGTTTTCTATTTTTTGCTTTTCTCCCCTAATTTTCAAGTTAAAAACATAATAATTTCAGGGAATGAGAAGACGAGCCTAGAAGGCATAAAAAATATAGTCGAAAACAATGTTAATAAAAAGATTATAAGTTTTTTAGATTGGACATTGGAATCTGGGAGTATTTTTCTGGTTAGGCCAGAAAAAGTGGAAAAAGATATTTTAGAAAAGTTTCCGAATATCGAGAAGATAAAAATAGATAAAAATTTGCCGCAGACATTAATGCTTTCAATAATAGAAAGAAAGCCGCTCGGCGTTTTTTGCGATAGCAAAATCACCGACAATCAGCAATGTTTTTTAATTGATGAAAATGGAGTTATATTTGAATTATTGGCTGCAGTCCCGAATGGTTATCCTATTGTGCGGCAAATATTAAATCAGCCCCAATTATTTGTCGGCGAAGACCTTATCGAAAAAAATATTATGAATATAATTTCTAAGGTTAAAAAAAACCTAAAAGATAATTTTCAAATAGACATAGAGGAGGCTTTTATCACAAGCCCTTTAAGATTAGACGTTAAAACATCTGAAAACTGGCAGATTTATTTTAATTTAGACGCAGATTCTGATATTAATTTGCAGCTTACAAAATTGAATCTATTGTTGAGCGTCAAAATTAGCCCCGAAACCAGGAAGAACCTGCAATACATAGATTTAAGATTTGACAGGGCATATTATAAGTGAAAACTATTAGAAATTATGTCCTACCGAGAGTAGGACTTTTTAGTTGACAAAAGATAGAGATTATTATATAAATAGGCAATATAGTTCTATGGATTATTTTATAAAAAAAGATGATATAGGAAGTTTTTTTGAGAAATTTTTGCAAAGCAGGATTTTGTTATATTGCATTATTTTTTTGTTAGTACTAAAAATTAGCATATCTGTTGTTTTTGTCAGTTTTCCTAAAAATATATTTTTTGCCGATATCACAAAAACAGCGCTTGTAGATATGCTGAATCAGGCAAGATTGGATTCAAGATTGCAACCGCTAATAGAAAACCAGAAACTAGCCATGGCGGCGCAAATGAAAGCTGAGGATATGGTTAAAAAGCAGTATTTTTCCCATACAAGTCCGCAAGGATTGACTCCATGGTATTGGTTTTTGCAGTCAGGATACAGTTATAAATATGCGGGCGAAAATTTAGCTGTCGGATTTTACGACTCGCAAGAGGCTTTTTCAGCTTGGCTGGACTCGCCATCGCACAAGGCGAATATTTTGGGCCAGAATTATAAAGAAGTCGGCACAGCTGTTTTAGATGGATTCGGCCCGAACAACGCTATTGTTGTTGTACAGCTTTTCGGGAGCGAATTAATAAAACCAGTTGCTGTAAAAAATAATACCGAAAAATCAAACGAGCAGGCTTTAATTGACAGCGCCGATAAAAACGAAGATGGAAACGAAAAAGTATTATCTCAGACAACGGAAATATTGATAGAGCCGTTAAAGGATATATATAATTATAATACTCTTATACAAGATATTATTTACGGGCTTTTAATGGTGATAACAGGAATTTTACTTTTTGCAGTGTTATTTAACTCTAGTATTTATACGAAGAAAGAATTTATTTTAAGGTCTGTTGTTATTATAATTTTATTGTTATTTAGCGCGTTGCTGAATAGGGAATTGATAGTTTCTATGATTCCGCACCAGATAATAATATAATTTAGCCATAAGCTATGGACAAAAAACAATTAATTAAAATAGCTAAAATTACAGCCTTAATATACATGGCCAGCTTTTTGATTATAAACTGGAATGACGTTTCTTGGATTTTTAACTACAGAGTAGTTTCAGGGTTTTTAGATGATTTTTTCAACCCGTATCCCAGCATAGACGCCTTTTCTTTAGACCTTAATTTTTATCCCAATCACAGTCAGCACGCAGGTAAAACAATAGAGGGAGTCAAAACAACCTACACTGACAAGCAAAATACATTAGAGATACCAAAATTGTCTCTTTCAGTTCCTATAGTTTTTTCGCAAAGTACAGATAAGGATCTTATAACTAAAGACCTAGACTCTGGGGTTGTTTATTATCCGGGGTCTGTGCTTCCGGGCCAGATAGGACAGGCCGTAGTTTTGGGACACTCAGCTCCGCCGGGCTGGCCTAAAATAAAGTACGATTGGGTGTTCAACGATTTAAATAATCTAAATTCCGGCGATACTATTTTTATAGACTTGAATAATAAGCAATATACTTTTATCGTAAAAGAGAAATCAATTATAGATAAAGGGGCGGACATTCCTACTAATAATTCAACTATAGACAAAAACGTTTTAATTCTTATAACTTGCTGGCCGCCAGGCAAAGACTATAAAAGAATTGTTGTTCGGGCCGTGCTTGCCGGCTAATTAAAAACTATTGACAATTTATCAATAATTTGATAAGTTATAGCATAATTCAAAAATATGAAAATAAATAATACTTTCAGCGGTACGTTTTTAAAAGCCGGCCTTTTGGTTCTAGCTATATTTACGTTGTATTTCTTTTTTACAGCTAATATAGTTTCAGCTAGCACCATATACTGCGCCAATGGCATTGAAATGACTAGCCAAGAGTTAGCAGTTGCAGTCGGCGCAGGAAAAGTAACCACATCGCTTAGCAGGCAGGGCGGAACAGAGATTGCTCATATTGTAAATAATACTAATTGTAATTTACCGATAAGTGTTTCTTCATATAAGGTATTTGAGCCGCTTCCAGCCCTTTCTTCGCAGCAATTTTATGACGGAACATCCGTAAGAAATATAGGAGGAAACCAGAGCGCAGACCTCTCTGTTAGTGTTGCGGCTTGCAAAACACAAATAGACATTTGGTACAAAGATGCCCCGCGTCAACTTTATACTGGCACCATTTATGATAATTACAATACCCTCCCATTTGCTTTTAACGCAGCGATGACAACTGAAGACTATTGTACTTTCGCTTGTTCAGCCAACTCCGATTGCGGAACTAATGGCTATGTAGGCAGTCCTTTCTGCCAAGGCAACGGGGTCTATAAAAACTACAAAACATATACCTGCTCAAACCCTGGAACAGCTAACTCATATTGCTCTAATTCAACCAACGCTCAATTGCAACAGACTTGCACCTCAAACCAAACTTGTTCTAACGGAAGCTGTGTGCAGAACGAGCTAGTCGTCTCTTGTTACGCCGCCCCAAATCCGGCAAACACAAACCAATCAGTTAATTTTATCGCGGCAGCAACAGGAGGTTCGGGCTCTTATACATATTCATGGTCAGGAGCTTGTACAGGAGGCTCCCAAGTTTGCAGCAATTCTTTTTCACAGCCAGGGACAAAAACAGCCACAATAAACGTGACTTCGGGAAACCAGACAAATAATTCCTCTTGCTCTGTAAATATTAACCAGGGCTGCACCAGCCATTCATATCAGCAATGTTCAGGGAATAATTTATATTGGTACAATTCTTGCGGCAATCAAGAAGAGTTAAGTCAATACTGCCCGAACGGCTGTTCTGGAAGCTCCTGCAATCAGCAGCACAATATTAGCGTTCAGACAAATTCTGCAACAAATATTTACAATAACCAAGCAACTTTGAACGGCTATTTAAACAGCAATTGTTCTTCAGGCAGCTGCGCCGGCTCAACCTCTGTATGGTTTCAGTGGGGAACTAGCGCATCTTACGGAAACGAAACTACGCGGCAATCAATAAATTATTCCGGCTCTTTCAGCCAGAATATAGCCAACTTAAATAGCAACACCATTTATCATTTTAGAGCGGTGGCCCAATCCGGCGCAGGACAGATTGTTTACGGCCAGGATATGACGTTTTCTACATCAGGCACCAGCGGAAATTTGCTGACAGTAAATAAAACAGCGAGAAACTTAACTTCGGGAAATTATTCTGGTTTTTCAAATACGATTTACGCAAATCCGTCGGACACTTTAATGTTTATGATTACAATCCAGGCAACAGGGAATCAGGATGTCCAAAATGCCGTTGTAAGAGATTATTTGGCAAACAACTTAATTTACAAAAACCAGTTAATTGTTTCTGGCGCTGCTAATTACAGCAGCAGCTCTAGCGGAAGCTATAACTACGGCGGAGATATTACTTCTGGAATAAATTTAGGCGCAATTCCAGCTGGCCAGACAATAACAATTACTTACCAGACACAGGTAGCTTCAGCTCAAAATTTTGCTTATGGAACTACAACCTTAACTAACAGCGTTTCAGTAACCAGTTCAAATTCAGGCTATAATCCGACAAGCAATGCCTCTATTATTGTCACCAGAACAGCTATATATGGAGCCAGCTCCATATCCACTGGATTAACCAACAACCTTTGGGTAGACTCATTCTTTATACCATTGGCAATTGCGCTGGTTGGCGTTTGGCTGATGAGGTCAGGAATGTTTTTTGGAATTAGAAAGTGGGCTGACAACAGGAAAAAAATCTACAAAGATTATAAAACAGAGAAAAAGCTAAACTCAAGAATCGCGAAAATCAGAAAAACAGAAGGCGTATAAATTTAATTTAACGAAAAGCAAAAAAGCGTTGAAATAACGCTTTTTTGCTTGTATAGTAGATTTATGACACACGAAGAATTTGAGCAATTAGTAAGGGAAGGGATTGACGCAATTGACGAAAAATTTCTGCAAAAACTAAAAAATGTAGAAATCGTTATTGAAGACGACCCGACTATTCAGCAGCTAGAAAAATTAAAGCTTAGAGGGGCTTTGCTTTTTGGCTTGTACGAAGGCATACCGCAGATAAAGAGGGAACAGTACGGCCAGGTTTTGCCAGACAAAATTACAATATTTAAAAATCCTATAGAAAGGGTTTTCCGAAACCCGGAAGACATCAAAAAAGCAGTAAAAAACACCGTCTGGCACGAAATAGCCCATCACTTCGGCATGGACGAAAAACAAGTAAGGCAAGCTGAGCAGAAAAGGAGATAATTTTTTATTTTCTGCCTTCGAAGGCTGATTCTAAAGTTTCTTCGTCGGCGTATTCGAGTTCGCCGCCGACTGGGATGCCCTTTGCAAGATGTGTTATCTTAAAATTTTGCGAAATCTCTTTTAATACTCTTTCAACCAACATAGAGGTTGCTTTGCCTTCTGGCGTTGGGTTTAATGCAATTATAATTTCTGAAAAGCTGCCTTGCGCAGCTCTTTTTTTTAATTCTTCAATTCTTAAATTATCAATATCTTCTTTTCTCATCATAGCCAGAGTGCCGCCTAAAATAAAATAAAGTCCATTATATTTTTTTGTGTTTTCAATTGAAATTAAATCGGCTTCTTTTTCAACAATGCATAATAAATTTTTATCTCGTTTCAAGTCAGAGCAAATCGGGCACAAACCAGCGGAGGACGGGCTTCCGCTGTCTTCGTAGGGGTTAAAGCAGAGCTGGCACAGTTTTATTTTGTTTTTTAATTCTTGGATAACATTTGTCAGCTCGTCGATTTTTTCTTTCGGCAGTTTTATTAAATAATAAACAAAACGGCCAGCTGTTCTTGGGCCAACCGTTGGAAAATCTTTAAATAAATTTTTTAGCTTTTCAATTGAATCCATTAAAAATTTATTCTCCTTCGGATGAATATTCTCCTTTTTCAATATTTCTAAAGCTTACTCTTTGCTCGTCAAAGTAAAGCTCAACTGTTCCTAAAGGTCCGTTTCTGTGTTTTGCAATTATTACATCTGCGAGGTTTTTTCTTAAGCTGTTTTCGTTGTATCTGTCTTCTCTGTAAATAAACATTACAACATCAGCGTCCTGCTCAATGGCGCCCGATTCTCTCAGGTCTGCTAATCTTGGTATTTGCGGAACCCTTGACTCAACAGCGCGAGACAGCTGGGAAAGAACCAGTACCGGCACGCTTAATTCTTTAGCTAAAGTTTTTAATGCGCGGGAATTCTCAGTTGTTTGTTGCACAGACGATTGAAATTTATTTAAAGGTTCCATCAACTGCAGGTAATCAACAATAATCAAGCCCAAGCCTTTGTTTGCCTGTAATCTGCGGGCCATTGACCTCATTTGTAAAATATTTACAGAGCCAGCGTCATCAATATAAATTGGCGCTTCTGATAATGTCCCTAAAGCCTGCTGGATTCTTGAGTAGTCGTTATCACCGCCACTTTCTTGCAAACGGCCGGTTCTTAAATTCCATAAATTAATATTTGCCTGGCTGGCAATTAACCTGTCGGCAATCTGGTCTTTTGACATTTCCAAGCTGAAAAGCCCCACAGGCTTGTTTTCAAAAATTGCAACATGTCTGGCAATATCTAAAGCCAGAGACGATTTTCCCATTGACGGCCTGGCTGCCAAAATAATCAGGTCGGTTTTTTGCATGCCGGCTAATTTATTGTCTAATCCTGTAAAGCCGGTTGATAATCCGCGCAGTTTTCCCTGATGTTTTGACAGTTCGTCAATTCTTTCAAATGTGTCAGATAAAATATCTTTTATCGGCGTGAATGTCTGGGTGAGAGAGCGCTGGCCGATGCCAAAAACCGTTTTTTCTGCTTTATCTAATAAAACATCAACTTCTTCTGCCTCGTCAAAAGCAGAAAGCCCGATTTCGTGGGAAGCAGAAATTAAATCCCTTAAAATCTTTTTCTGCCGGACTATTTTAGCGTAATTCAAAACATGAGTGGCAGTTGGGACGGCGTTTATAAGAGAAGTCAGGTAAGCTGAGCCGCCAGTTTCCTCCAGCTTGTTTTTTTCCTTTAACCTGGCTGATACTGAAAGGATATCAATTGGATTTGACCTTTCGTAAAGGTCGGCCATTGCCTGATATATCTCCTGATGGATATCTTTATAAAAATCTTCAGATTTTATAAAATCAGCGACTTTAATAATCGCATCTTTATCTAACATCAAGCACCCCAGCATGCATTGTTCTGCTTCGGTATTTTGCGGAGGAATTTTGTCGGGTAATTCTTTAGCCATATAGTTTTATATACCAGTTAGATTTTTCTAATAACGGGTCCTTCTTTAGTGTCTTCTATTATAAATCCTTCTTTCTCTATTTCTATTCTAACTTGGTCTGCTTTTTGCCAATCCTGTTTTTTGCGAAACCCTTCTCTGGTTTGCGTTAGTTTTTTAATTTTTGCCGGGATTGTCTGGCTCGTATTTTTAAAATCAATAATGTCGAATATATCGTTTATCTTTTCAAAAAAATTAAAGATTTCATTTGCCTGCTTTTTTGAAACAAGATCTTTGTCTAAAGATTGGTTGATTGTCTTTATAAAATCAAATAAAACCGCGAAAGCTTTAGGAGTATTAAAATCGTCATCTAATTGTTTATAAAAATTTGATTCAGCTTTTAAAATAATGTTCTTTATTAATTTTGTGGTTTGTTTATTTTTATTTATAGGGTTTTTAAGTTTTCTTAAAAATTCTTCGATTTTTTCTACAGTCGATTTTACCTCTATCATTGCTGATTCGGAATAATCTATCGGGGAGCGCCATAAACTCTTGATTACAAAGTATCTTAGATAATTAGCAGGGTATCTTCTCAAAAAATCTTTAATAATGACAAAATTTCCAAGAGACTTTGACATTTTTTGGCCTTCAATTGTTAAAAATCCCACATGCATCCAGTATTTTGCCATTGGTGTTTTGCCCGATACAGCTTCCATTTGCGCTATTTCTGCCTCGTGGTGAGGGAATATTAAATCCCTTGCTGCGCCATGTATATCATATTGAGGCCCAAAGAATTTTTTTGCAATAGCGGTGTCTTCAATGTGCCAGCCAGGCCTGCCCAAACCCCACGGGCTTTTCCAGCTTGGCTCTGATTCCTCCGAAAATTTCCACAAGCAAAAGTCTCCCCGGTTTTTTTTATTCTTGCTGTAATCAATTCTGGAAACAGCGTCTTCTGCCTGCAAGGCCGTGCGGCCGGAAAGCTTGCCGTATCTTTTGAATTTTAAAATGTCGTAATAAATGCCATCGCCCTCTATTTTATAAGCATAACCCTTATCTTTAAGCCTTTTTACCTGGCTGATTATTTCTTTAATATAACTTGTTGCTCTGGCATATTTTGAAACGCTGTTGACGCCAAGAGCCTTCATATCTTTCAAATATTCTTTTTCAAAAACAATGGCTAAGTCTTTGGGCGAGACCTCTTTTTCTCTTGCGCGGGCTAATATTTTATCGTCTAAATCAGTGATGTTTTGCAAATAAAAAACCTTAAAACCGATTTCTCTTAAATATCTAACAAAAGCGTCAAAAATTATATAATTTCTTGCATGCCCTAAATGGGAATAGTCGTAAACAGTCGGTCCGCAAACAAAAAGATTAACCTTTTTGCCTTTAATGGGTTTTAATGTTTCTTTTTTTCCGGTAAGCGTGCTATAAATTTTTAAATTGTGGAACATTGATTTTATTTTTATCTTTTAATTCTAGTATTTTTGCCAATGCGCTTAAAAATGAAAATGGTATTGTAAGCCAGAGCATATAGATAAAAAACTGGGAAGGGGAGTCAGGCCAGATAATTAAAATTACAATAAAAACGATTGATTGTAAAACCATTTTCGTTTTTCCAAAAATATTTGATTCAAGGTATATTTCCTTTGATTTATAATATATTGAGATTAAGCCATTGATGATTTCAGCCAGTATCAAAATTAACAAAAGCCATCTGTGCAGTTCAAATAAACTATAAACTGCAATTGGTATTATTAAAATCCTGTCAGAAGTAGAATCTAACATTGCGCCGAACTCTGTGATTTGATTAGTTCCTCTTGCAACAGAGCCGTCAAGAAGGTCGGTTAAAACTCCGATAGTAAAAAGCGAAATTATTAAAACTTTTTCTTCGCTTCCCAAAAAAAACAGCAAAATAAACAGCACCAACGATATGGCAACTCTGAGCCAGGTTATTTTATTGGGCGTAAAACTTCTGGGCCAGTACGGCTTTATAAAAAGAAAAAGGAGCTCGTCCCTGTAATGGTCGATTTTTTCTAAGAAGTATTGCAAATCCTCTATAAACTTTTTCATATGTTTATATATTTTATCAGAACTAATCGAAGTAGTAAACTGTTGACATGAGTAAGTATATATTATACTATATACTATATAAAAATTATTGAAGGGGTGGTCCTTTCAATAACGAGATGTTCTTTTACAAGGAGTTGGGACAATGTTTCACGAATCGCAAAAAGTGTTTCTGGCGTGCGCAATCGGAGCTGGAATCGGCTCGTTTGTGGCTTTGGAAGTTTCAGCAATGTTTTGCTGGATCGGGTTCTTGCTCGGCGGCCTTGCCGGCTATCTTTCTTATGAATGGAAAGAAGTCATCAGAGCAATTCCGAAAGCCTATCGTGGCGTTGCTGGTTATAAATTCCCGCAGCATTACTTTGCTGCCCTCAAATGGAACTCGGTTTTTATTTTCAATGTTTGTATATGGCTTTTGACATTTTTTGGTTGTTTATTCGTTGGA
>CAZGLJ010000015.1:0-14790 GCA_964526025.1 uncultured Candidatus Saccharibacteria bacterium
GTTCCGCCGGTAGCTAAAACATCATCAACTAAAAGAACCCGCTCGTTGGGTAAGATGGAATCTTTGTGCATTTCAATGGTATTGCTTCCGTATTCTAACGCGTATTCTTTAGAGATTGTTTTTGACGGCAGTTTGCCTTTTTTCCTGATAATGGCAATGCCTGTTTTTAATTTATAGGCTAAAGCCGAAGCCAATAAAAATCCTCTGGCATCTATGCCGACAATTTTATCAATTTTTTGGTTCAAGTAGGGCTTTGCTAATTCGTCAATCATTTTAGAAAAAACTTCTTTGTCTTCCAGCAGGGGAGTAATGTCTTTAAAACTAATTCCAGGTTTTGGCCAATTTGGTATTTCCCTAATTTTCTTTTTTATTAAATTTTTTACCTCCATAAATTCTTATTGGTTTCCAGCTTGTTGGTATCTTTTCCAATAGTTTTCTGGCAAGGATAATATTAAGTTCATCGTTAAGTCATGGAAGGATTTTGAGTCTAATTTTTCGGCGAGCAGGGCTTCTTTGTATGCTTCTTCATATTCGTCTAATTCTTTATAAACACTTGCCAATCTAAAATGAAAACCAGCATTTTTAGGATATTGTATCACTGCTTGCGAATAAAACGTTTCGGTTATTAAGTACTCTTGCCGCGCTTTTTCGTTTTGCCCGGTTTGCTTGTAAAAATATGCCAAAGAAGCGTGAACCGTTGGGTCGTTAATATCTAATTGCAGCAGAATTTTCAAGAATTTTTCTACTTCTTTGTTCTCCGGCTGTAATCTGAAAACCGTTAAAGCTTCTCTGCTGGCATCCGCATATCGGCCTATTTCTTTATAAAGAAAGGCTAAAACAGCATGATAGCTGGCATTGTTTGGTTCATATTTAACAACCAGCTCATAGGCCTCGGCGGCGCCTTCATAGTTTTTTTGGCTCATGTAGGCAACGCCGAGCTGAATGTATGGAAAAGCGCCGGAAAATTTTTCTTCAGCTTCTTCAATATGTTTTTTACCGCTGTCCTGGTCTCCTGAAAATATTTCAGCAATTCCCCAGTACCAATAGCATACGCCGTCAGATTGGTCTATCTCTGCGCATTTTTGGGCCAATTCCTTCATTGCTTGAAAATTTTCTTCCAATAAATAATTTTTTTCTAATTCCCAAAAAATGTCTTGCCTTTTCGGGCTCAATTGGAGGGATTTTTCAAGATATCCTTTGGCTTCTGACAATAGCGCGTTCTTTTTTTCCGCGTTCGTTTCTTTGGCCGCTAAAACATTGGTAAAGGCGCCCATAATCAGCCAGGTCCTGGTGAATTTAGGCTGCATCTTCGAGCTGACTTTTAAAATTTCCAAAGCCTTTGTCGAATATTCAACTTCTTTTTCGGGCTGTGAGGGCGCGCAGCTTTTTATAAGAGCTGCATACCTTATGCCGGCGTATGCTTGGAGAATGCCTGAATTTTTCCAACTTTTATCTATCATGTTAATGGCCTGTTCGCATTTTTTCGCGTTAACTAAATTTTGGATAAAAACAATTCTTTCATTAAGATATAAAGGTTTTATATTTAAAGGCCAGAGAAATAAAAACATCAGCGCCAAAAACAGGATAACAATAAATTTGTTTCTTAAAAGATTTGTTTTCGGCGGCAAAATGATTATTTTTTTTCCTTGTTCGCAAATAAGATAAAAAGCATAACCGATGAACAAAGAAGATATCAAAAGGGTCGCAAAGCTGTTAAAATTAAAAAACATTACTACCAGATATCCAATAAACATTGTCTGGAGCCCGTGGGCTAAATAAGTATTCCTGTTTTCACCCAGCCTTCTTTTATATATCTGCAATTGCCAAAACAGCATTGTCCAAAAAGCCATATAGAGGATTAAAGCAAATATGCCGGAATTTACCCAAATTTCCAAAAACAAATTATGGGGCCTATCCCACCAGAGCCTTTGCATGCTGGGGAGGGTTGGGTCATAATGTTTTTCAAAACCAATATAAAAGTTTTCCGGCCCCCAGCCAAGAATGGGCTTGTCTTTAATTGCTTCAAACGTGATTTCCCAGGCGGCAAAGCGGGTGCCAACAAGGTCTTTGGCGGCCGTTTTTATGGACAAGCGAGGGGCGATTGTTTTTAAAAAGATGTTTTTTTCCGCCAGCTGAGGGAATAAATTAAAAAGGGCGATTATTAGGACCGTTATGACCAAGAGCGAAGCGGCAAAAGTTTTTAATATTTTAAACTTTTTAGGGTAAAAGAAAAAGAAAAAGAAGAAACCCATTAAGGCGCCGAGATAAGAGGCGCGCGAGCCAGTAATAGCCATAGTCAAGAAAAAAAGAACAGAGAGGCCGGCGTAAAAAATTTTCTTTCTTCTATTTTTTTCCAGGAAAAACAAAACAAAATTCCAAAATCCTAAAAAGAGCATATATACAGCCAAAAAAGTAGAATTGCCGAGAGAGGAGGGAACTCCTCCGCCTTCATAAGAGAGGAAAAGTCCGCCGAAAAGGCGGAAATATTGGATAAAAGCCAAAAACGACGCCAATAAACCCGAAATGATATTTGCTTTCTGTAATTTTTCCCAGCCATCTTCTTTGACAAAAAGCGCCAAAATAATAATAAAAAGAAAGAGAAACAATAAATTTAAAAGTCCGCCGGCTCTGGTTGGCGAGCCAAAAATACTGAATCTTATATCTTGCGAAAATATTGTTGATAAAATCAGGACAGCGAGGAAAGAAGAAAGCAAAAGGAACGGAATAAAAGCAAGGTTTTTTTTGTCGGGAATGGATATGGAATATTCTTTTTTGTAAAAAAACTTGAAAAGAAAAAAAGATATTAAGAGCGTTAATATTATTCTCAATAAAATAAATCTTGTCCAATCGGACGGCTGGAATGTCGGCGGAACAACAATTATGGGCAGAAATAGAATAATGCAAATTCCCCAGAAGAATAAGGGGTAAGTTTTGTTTTGAGGAATGGTTTGATTATTGTTTTCCACGATAATTTATGATACAAAGATTTATTAGAAAAGACAATGAGCGTATACCTTGACAAGCCTTTTTTAAAAAGATAATATAAGTTTAATTTAAAGTAAAAAAGATGGGAAACACCGGTGACCCCGCCGAAGGCGGGAAAATCCGGGACTGTGCCGCAGCCGTTAAAGTCGGAATACCATCATTATTAATTAATCGTATTAATCCCTTCGAGCAAAGGGCAACGTAAACTGCAATATTTTTGCCAATATGTTGTCTCCCACTTGAAGGTGGGATTTTATGTTTTCAAAAAAGAAAGTTTTATTGGCGGCCCTTTTATTCGCAGGGCTGGCAGGCGTATTTATATTTTTATTCAGCGGCAGCATAAATGCCGTATCAGATGCAAGTCAAGCGGCGGCAAACTATATATTAACAAAACCTCAAAACGTCTGGACTACTATGGCCTTGGCTTCAGCTGGTCAAAATAATATACCCTCAGAACATCTTAAAAATATTGCCAGCAATAATGCCAACGATTATAGTTCTGCTATCTTGGCGATTACCGCAATAAATCAGGACCCGAGAACGTTTGGAGGGAGCGATTATGCGGCGAAATTAGAAAGTTTTTGGGATGGGACGCAATTGGGAGATTCAAATCTTTTGAACGACGATATTTTCGGGCTTCTGGCTTTGATTTCGGCCGGGGAGCCCTCTTCAAATCCCATTGTTGCTGGAATTAAAAATTATATTATATCTGAACAAAATTCAGACGGAGGGTGGGGCTGGTCTTCCTCTGCTGATTCTGATTCTAACATGACGTCAGCTTCAATTATGGCATTGGTCAGCTGGGGCGTTTCCAATACCGACCCTGTTATCCAGAAAGCCATTGAGTTTTTAAAAACAATGCAAAATCAGGATGGCGGATTTAAATATGATGGTTCAGACTGGGGCAGGGTTTCTGACGCAGCTTCTGACTCATGGGTAATTTCAGCCATTTATGCAATAGGCCAAAATCCCTCACAATGGACCAATGGAACAGGCGACCCGCTAACTCATTTAAAATCATTACAGGATGCGGTTAACGGATTTTTTCATCATCAGCAAGGAGACCAAGAAACTTCTTTCAGCCTTACAGAAACAGCTTATGCGATTATTGCTTTAGAGGGTAAATTTTTTCCCTTAAACATTGTTACGCCGCCACAAACTTTTTCGTTCCGTATTGAAGGAAAAGATGAAACTATTTGCCAAGGAAATACATCAGGTCCCACCGCCTTAGATATTGTAAAAAACGCAGCAAGTATTTGCAATTTCACTTACAACATTCAAACAACTTCTTATGGACCCTATCTTACAGCCATAGCCGACGATACGGCCTCAGGCAGCACAGGGTGGCTTTATTTGGTAAACAGCCTGTCTCCTCAGGTGGGAGCAGGAGATTATAATTTGCAAGGAGCAGATGAAGTGCTTTGGTATTTTGGAGATTTCTCTTGGAAACCTGCTAAACTTGAAATGAACAATGATGGAACGACAGCATCCTTGCATGTTAGTTTTTTTGACAATTCAATTTGGCAAGACTTGTCGGGAGCTGCAATAAAGGCGGGAAGCTCTACTTTTATTACAGATTCATCAGGGATGGTTTCTATCAGTATTGCTTCTTTAGAAAATGGATTATACCAAATATTTGCGGAAAAAAACGGATATATAAGAAGCAATAAAACTGTGCTTACTGTGGGCCAGGCGCCAGCTGACCACCAAGTCGGCCTTAGAGTCAATATTCTCCAAGTTCAGCCTTTGCCGTCAGATAATCAAGATGCTATAATTTTTTCAGTCAGCCCCTCTGTCATAGATTTTGGCGATATGAAAGCCGGCGATACAAAGAGCAAGATTGTCAATCTATCAAATGACGGTTCGCAAAATCTTTATATTGAGACAGAGGTGGAGGGAGATGAGGTTTTTAGGAATAATCTTTTTGTCAATGGAAATATCTGGAATAATTTTTCCACAAATATTATAAAAAATAGTTCATCTATCATTCAGCTCGGATTTTCCATCCCTAATAATTATTCTGGGTCATTCGGCTCGCAGGAGGGGGGGTTAACATTTTGGGCTACGGCGCAACAATGAAATTAAAATTTAAAATTATCTTAATATTGACCAGTATTTTTTTGGCGGCAACTGCAAACGCCTCTGCTTTAAAAATTACGCCTTCGGAGGTGAAGCTTGATGCTGTTTTTGGGAAGACAGAACAAAAAACTATAACAATAGAAAATCCGGGAAGCGATGTAGCGCTTTTTGAAGTTTATCTTGATAATTTTTCAGATTGGGTTAAAATAAAGCCGGAAAGTTTTATTTTAGAAGCCGGAAAGTCGCAAAAAGTAATTTTAGAAATTAAAAAGAAAGAAATAGGAGTTTTTTCTACCACGATTTCAGTGGTAGCTAAACCTCTATCCGAAAGAGAATTTAAGGCTAATGCCGGAGTGAAAATTCCTTTAGAGATTAGAATTTCGGAAAAAAAAGCCGAGCCTTGGTTAGCTTCTATTTTAGAAAATTTTAAGAGATTATTTGACAATCAGCAAAATTTGATTTATATTTTTAGTATTATCTCTATTTTAGTTTTATTTGGACTTTTGACGGCAAAAAATAGAAAAGCAAAATTATAAGATATGAAAAAAAATGTTTTTATCGCAATTGGAGTAGGAATAATTATTGTTATTATCGGCAGTTGGTTGTTGTTTTCTGACAATTCTTGGCAACCTAACATTAAGGAAAAAGAAAATAGCAGTGTTTTAGAAACAGCAGAAAAAAAGGCGACGTTGATAATCAACGATGGAGAAAAAGAATTAAAAACTTTTGAAATTGAATTCGTTGAGGGAGAAACTGCTTTTGGTCTATTAAAAAATAAAACCGAAGAATTGAATATAATTTTAAAAACTAAAACTTATGATATTGGAACAATGATTGAAGTTATCGGAGATAAAGAAAATGGACAAGACGGAAAATATTGGTTATACTATGTTAATGGTCAAATGCCCATGGTGGCTGCCGATAAAAACGAATTAAAATCTGGAGATAAAGTCGAATTTAAATTTGAAAAATCATCATTTTAATTTATGAAAAGAAAAACTTTAGAATTCTTAATTGCTTTGCTTTTTATTTTAATTGGGATTAGTTTAAGGCTTGTTCCCCATGCTCCTAATTTTGCTCCTATAGCCGCCATGGCTTTGTTCGGAGGAGTTTATTTTTCAAAAAAAATAGCTCTTGTTTTACCGCTCGGAGCAATGATAATCTCAGATATGTTTATCGGCTATTACGAGCCAAAAATAATGCTCTCAGTTTATGGAAGTTTTCTTTTGTGCGCAGTTTTAGGCATTTGGTTAAAAAAGAACAAAAAGTGGTATACAGTTGGAGGGAGCGCAATTTTAGCTGCTGTCTTATTTTTTCTTATTACCAATTCTGCGGTCTGGGCTTTCACTCCTTGGTATGCTAAAACTTTTTCAGGACTAATCCAGTCCTATATTATGGCTCTGCCGTTTTTCAGAAATAGTCTGCTTGGCGATTTATTCTACACAGCGGTCTTTTTTGGCGCTTATGAGCTTGTAACTGTTTTAGTTAAAAAAAGATTTAAAACTAAAGAAAAAAAATTTATTTTTGTTTAATACGATATTTTTAAAAAGATTTTTTACCCTTCCATAATTAACTGGAAGGTTTTTTAATCCACAGACGTATATTTGACACCCGACTATTTAGTCAGTTATAATGATTTAATGAAAAAAATCACAAAAAGGCAAAAACAATTATTAGAAGTGGTTTATAATTATATAGAAAACACCGGCTACCCGCCGACATTTGAGGAGATGAGGGAAAGCCTCAGTGTTTCTTCAAATCAGTCAATAATTGATTTATTAGAAAAATTAAAAAACAGAAATTTAATTAGTAAGAACGAGGGCGCGCGCAGCTTAACTATTTTACCCTTAGGCTATAAATTGATAAATAGGCCCCCTCTTATTGCATTGAAAGGAACCGTTAGCGCAGGACTTCCTATAGAATCAATAGAAGTGGAGGGAGAGTGGCAATCTGTTCATTCAGTAATCGGCGATAAATTAGAAAAATTAAAAGATAGTGTTTTTCTTTTAAAAATTTCTGGCGATTCTATGATTAACGCAGGCATTGATGACGGGGCTATCGTTTTAGTGAGAGAGCAAAAAGAGTTTATTTCTGGCGACATAGTTTATGCTCAGATAGGCGACTCTGCGACGGTTAAGCGTTTTGTTTCTGATAATAAGCCGCCATTTTTGTATTTAAAACCAGAAAACCCAAATTATAATATTATCCATTTCACAGAAGATATGACACTTAAAGGTAAAGTAATTTCAATTATTAAAAATGGCCGGTGGAAACTGGTTAATTAAAATTATGCCAACCATAAAACCCAATAAATCAAAAGAAATAATAGATAAAATTTTTCATGATACAGAAACCATTTATAGTTTAAAAGAATTTAAGGATTTTGATATTGAGAATATTTTAAAGATAACAGAAAAAGAAAAAGGCAGATTTTATGTGAAAGATTTAAAATCAGGAAGTAATCGTTTTGTTTTTGACGAATCTAAACAAAATGGTAAACCAGAAGAAATTGTTAGGCAACTTTGGCTTTACAAATTAAATAAATTTTACGGCTATTCTTTTGATTTGATTGATACAGAGAAAAGCGTTCATTTTGGTTCAAAAGAATTTGCAAGGGCTGATATTGTCGTTTATAAAAACGATAAAATAACTCCATATATTATTATTGAAGTAAAAAAACCAAGTTTTGAAAAAGGGATAGATCAATTAAAAAGTTATCTTAACGCCGAAGGTTGCGAAATCGGAGTTTGGTCAAATGGAGAAACAAAAACAATTTTGTACAGAAATTATCCAAATAATTTTGAAGATACACTCTCTGAAATACCGTCTGTCAACAAAACAATCGACGACTTGTTGTCTGAAAAGAAAACACTATCTGATTTAGACCCAAAAACCGATTTAAAAGAAGTTATTAAAATTATTGAAGAATTGGTGTTGGCTAATGCTGGAGTAGATGTGTTTACAGAAGTTTTTAAATTAATATACGCCAAGCTATTTGACGAAATAGAGGCTCAAAAAAGAGAAGATAGAGAGATTTTATTTAGAAAATATAAAGATCCAAATAAAACATTTTCTTCTATAAATAATTTGTTTCATTTGGCTGTAAAAAAATGGCCCGGAACATTTTTTGAACAAGATAGTATTCGTCTTTCTCCTGAGCATTTAGCAATCGTGATTGGAGAAATGGAAAAAACAAAGCTTTTTGGTTCTGACTTAATGGTTATAGACGAAGCTTTTGAGTATTTAATCCCTGAAGTTGCAAAAGGCAAAAAGGGCCAATATTTTACACCAAGGCATGCCATTGCTATGGCGGTAAAAATGTTAAATCCAAAAAAAGACGAATATGTCGTTGACCCGGCCTGCGGCTCGGGAGGATTTTTAATTGCTTGTATGAATTATGTAAAAGAAACATATTTAAAATCAGATGAAGAAAAAAAGGAATATGCAAAAGAGTATCTTTACGGAATAGATTTTGCCGATGAAACAGCCAAAGTTTCAAGAGCATTGATGTTAATTGCTGGTGACGGAAGGTCGCATCTTTTTAAATTAAATTCGCTTGATTCGCGCGAATGGCAAGGCGAAGATACGGATAAACTACATGCAAGGAGTCAACTTCTACAAAGACTAGAGAAATTTAAAGATTACGCTGAAGATGAAGAAAACAAAAAGAATTTTAAAAATTTTGGTTTTGATGTTTTATTTACCAATCCACCTTTTGCAGGAGAGTTAAAAGACCAAGGTTTATTAAGACAATATGAATTTGGCAGAAAAAAAGGTAAATTAGTTAATAAAATTGAACGCCACATTTTATTTATAGAAAGAACGATTGATATGGTAAAATCAGGTGGCAGGATAGCAATTGTTTTGCCCCAAGGAGTTTTAAATAATACTCAGGCAGAATATATTCGTGATTATTTGTTTGATAAAGCGAGAATTCTCGCGGTCGTTGGTTTGCACGCGAACACCTTCAGACCGCATGCTGGCGTGAAAACCTCTGTTTTATTTTTACAGAAATGGGAAGGCGAACCGATAAAAGATTATCCAATTTTTATGGCAGTTTCAAAAAAAGCAGGCAAAGATAATTCGGGAGACTATATTTACAAAAAAGACACAAACGGAAATTATGTTCACGATACGAATCTCAGAAAAGTTTTAGACCACGATTTAGACGAAATCGCAGACGCTTTTATAGATTTCGCCAAAAAACAAAAATTTAATTTTTAAAGAAACATGGAAGAGCAAAATATAATTTGTCCAAAATGCAAAACTCCTTTAACAAAGGCTATTTATTCGGTTATAGAAGACACAGTCAAAGCTGATTTCGAAATTAAAAATAAAAATAAAGAAATAGAATTTGATAAAAAATATAAAGAATTGGAGTCAAAAGAAAAAGAAGCTCAAAAAAGGAGCAATGATTTGGAGCGAGAAAGATTGGGCATAGAAAAGTCTAAAAAGGAATTTGATAATATTTTAGAACAAAGAGTTAATGAAAAAGCTCAAGAAGTTCGTAAAGAAGCCGAAAAAGAGATTTCAGATAAAATTAATAAAGAAAAAATGAAAGAGATTAAATTGCTAAATGAAGAATTGAATAATAAAAATTTAGCCATTGAAGATATTGCTAAAAAAGAAATTGAATTAAGAAAAGAAAAAAATCAAATAGAAGAGGATAGGCGGCTTTTTGAGTTGAAAAAACAAAGAGAGCTTGATGAGGCAAAACAGGAAATTAGAAATAAGGCCATTGTTGAATTTACTGAACAAAATCGAATGAAGGACAAAGAAAAAGAAAAAATTATAAGCGATCTAAAAAAAGCGCTAGAAGATGCTCAAAGAAAGGCTGAACAACGTTCGCAACAATTGCAAGGCGAAGTACAAGAATTAGATTTAGAGGATATTTTGAGAAGAGCATTTCCTTATGATGTCATAGAACCGATAGCTAAGGGGGTGAAGGGTGCAGATATCAGACAAATTGTTAAAACTCATAGGGGAAATAACTGTGGAACAATCTTATGGGAATCAAAAAGAACTAAATTGTGGTTAAATGAATGGATAACAATTGTTAAAGATAACTTAAGAGCCGAAAAGGCCAATATTCCAATTATAGTTACAAATATTTTTCCAAAGGATTCTAGTACAGATATTTTATTGAAAGATGGTGTGGTTATATGTTGTTATAGTCTAGTTTTACAGGTGGCAGAAATGTTAAGACAAAAGTTGGTTGAAGTCGCCAAAGAAAAATTTGTATCTCAAAATCGTGGAGAAAAAGCAGAATTATTATATGAATACATTACTAGCTATGAATTTAAACAACAGCTTGAAGCAATTGCAGAAATATACAGAGACATGAATCAGCAGATAATAAAAGAACGCGTTTCTTTTGAAAAGATATGGAAAACTAGAGAGGCACAAGTGCAAAAACTATTTCAGACTACAGGTGGTATTATAGGATTAATGAGTGGAAAAATAGGACAGTCAATGCCCCAAATAAGGGGTTTTGAATTATTAGAACCAGGAGAAGACAAAAAAGAATGATTGTTTGTTTAATCGTTGAAAATAGATTTATTTTTATTTAATAAATTTTTTATGTTCGTTAGAAAAATTTCAGTTGAAAATTATAGAGGTATAAAAGAAAGACAAGAGGTGAACTTGCTGAATTTTTCGACTATAATAGGTAAAAATGACTCTGGAAAATCGATAATATTACATGCCGCAGTTTCTTTTTTAGACATTAAAACAAATAAAATTGAAGAAGCCGATTTTAATGATATTGCAAAACCGATAATTATTGAGTGTGGTTTTACAGGTGAAACTATAAGAGATATTTTATCAGAGCATTTAAAAAAATTTAAAAAAGAAGATGGACAAGAAGAATTTATAGACGATTTATTATTTGATGGAGTGATGTTTGTGCAAAAAAAAGCTGACAAGGCAGGAAATAGTTTTTCAGAGTGTAATATTTTGATGAAAGATTTCAAGGACAGTAATTTTTCTAAACTTTACGAAAAAAGCGATGAAGACTTAAACAAAATTTTAGAAGAATATAAAATTGAAATACCAGTTTCGGGCAAAGGTAGAAACTCAAAGCTTGAGAAAATTAAATTTATTAAAAAATATTGTAGTGAGAATAATATAGAATTAGTGGAAAATTGGGTTAGTGACGATAGAGAATTGTATAAGATTTTACCCGAAGTAGAGTTGTTTGCATCTGATTATGGACTAATCGCAGATATTAGTTTTAAAACAAATTCTGTGTTAGAAATTAAAGAATTTTTTGATAAAGATAAAAATCAAAAATTTTTTGATTTAGGAAAAGAAGTAGAAAAAGAAATGCAACGAGAATCAATGGAGATATTATTATACATGCAAGAATATGCATCGTCTTTAGAAAATATAAAAATAACTCCGAACATTGTTTGGAAAGATGCTGTAAAATCAGTTGATGTTAAATTTAAATTTTTAGATGATAACAGAGAAATCCCAATGACTCACAAAGGTGCAGGATATAGAAGACTTTTTATGGTGGCTCGTTTTAGATATTTAGCAAAAAAAAATAAAGGAAACAATACGATTTTTTTGATAGAAGAACCTGAGACATTTTTGCATCCATCAGCGCAAGAAGATTTAATAAGCTCTTTTAAAGAACTTTCTGAGAAAAATCAAATAATTATAACTACACATTCGCCCGTCTTTGCTGGTGCGACAAACCATAATTCAATAATATTATGTAAAAAAACAAATCAGTCGGTGTATGAAAATGCTGAGGAAAACAATAAAGAACAATTTTTAGATAGTATCATAAAAGAATTAGGGATTAGACCCTGCCATAATTTATTCGACAGTTTTAAAAAAGTCGTTTTCGTCGAAAGTAAAAACGATGTTGAATTTTATAATATTTTATCCAAAAATATTTTTGGTAGAGACCTAATAAATGATGACATATTAGTTTTACCATTTGGCGGAGATAATATAGACGGAATTATTAATATAAAATATTTTAAAAAAAGACCGGACACGGATTTATTTTTAATCCTTGATAGTGATAAGCACTGTCCCGACATTAAACAAAAATTACAGCAAAAAAGAAAAGAAGATTTTGAAAGCTCTCAAAAATGTAAAGCTATTTTGCTTAAAAAATCAAGCATTGAGAATTATTATCATCCGAGATCGATTGAAAGAATATATAATTTAGATGATAAAGTTTTAGAACATATCGGAGAAAAAGAAGATGTAAAAAAATATTTTGAAAAAATAAAAATTAGTTTTAGTATTACTAAAAATATGAGCTTCAAAAATAATTTTGATATTTGGAAAGCAATGAAAAAAGAAGAGTGGGAAGAATTAGTAGAACAAGAATTAAAATCATTTATTCAAGAAGTGATGTCTCTATGATATGGTGTTTTCAATAATCAAAAAATCGCAATTGGAGGGAGCTTTGCGACTTGACGCTGAATATTATCAGCCAGAGTATTTAGAATTAATAAACAATCTTAACAGATTAAAAGCAATATCCGTAAGTGATATAGCGATAAATCCATCGCGAAAATTTAAACCAAAACAAGGTGAAGTTTTTAATTATATTGAAATATCAGAAGTTGATTTGTCCACCGGCGAATACAGCAAAACAGAAATTTTAGGAGAAAACGCGCCAGATAGGGCACAATGGATTATTAAGAAAGGAGATATTATTGTTTCTATGGTTAGGCCAATTCGTAATGCAGTGAGTTTAATAACAGAAGATATAAAAAATTTAGTTTGTTCTTCAGGGTTCGCCGTCTTGAAGTCAGAAAAAGTTGAACCAGAATATTTATTTGTTTATTTAAAATCAAGACCAATAGTGGAGCTTTTGAATAGAAGAACAACTGCAACAATGTATCCCGCGGTTACTATCGATGATATTTTAAATACAAAAATAATTTTAGGAACTCCAAAATTTAGACAAGAGGTTAAAAATAATGTTTTGAAATCTCAAAAAGAATTGGAAAATTCAAAATTATTTTATTCTCAAGCAGAAAATTTACTTTTAGAAGAGTTGGGATTAAAAGATTTTGAAAATAAAGAAAGTTTATTTGCGATTGTTAATTTGTCAGAAGTAAAAAAAATTAATCGTATTGATGCCGAATATTTTCAATCAAAATACGAAAAATTAATTTCTAAAATTGAAGTATATAAAAATGGTTTTGATAATTTTGATAATTTAATTGAAATATCAAATGTGAAGACAGAAGTTAATCCAGAAAAAGAATATAAATATGTTGAATTAGCTGATGTAAATGAAAATTTAGGAATAGTTGATAAAATCCAAAAAATAAAAGGTAAAGAACTGCCGAGTAGAGCGAAAATGAAATTACAAAAAAATGATGTAATTGTTTCTTCTGTCGAGGGTTCAACTAATAAAATTGCCTTAATAAATGATGATATGCAAGATTTAGTTGGTTCAACGGGATTTTTTATTTTAAAAGAAAAATACTTTAAACCGGAGGTAAATTTGATTTTAATGAAATCCATAATTATAAAAGAATTATTAAAAAGAGAGGCGCAAGGCACAATTTTAACGGCTATACCAAGTTCTTCATTAAAAAGAATTATACTGCCGAAATTAAAAGACGATATCCAGCGAAAAATTGCGGATTCGGTCAAAAAATCGCATAACGCCCGTAAAAAAGCGAGGCAGGGATTAGAAGAAGCAAAAGCAAAAGTAGAACAATTAATAGAATTTAAAAATTAAGCGCCCTGTTTTATTTTTGACACCCATTGACCCCTCTTGACACCATGTTAAGAGGGGTTTAACATTATATTATGACAGAAGAAATTAAATCAGAAAAAATATACACCCCGAAAGAGGCTCGGGATTTTTTAAAGATTTCAGAAAGCACGATGAAGAGGATGATTAAAAACGAAATTATAAAAGCCTATAAGGTTTCGGGCCAGTATAGAATTTGGGGGGCTGAAATATTGAAACTTCTTTCGCCTGAATTGGGTTCAGGGATTTATAAAGTTTATAAAAATATCAGGGAAAAGACAAAAGAAACTATTAAAAAATGGTAAAGCGATATAAAAAGATATGAATGAACACGTATATCATATTCACAATCTTATAACCGTGCGCGTTAATCCAAAAGTGCGTCCGTGGGTCTTAAAATCAATCAATCGGCAATTAGGGTCTTTTAAAAGCTCCAAGCAAGACCATTCTAATCCCTTAATGATATTGGTCAATCCATTTCCGATGTTTTCTTTTGCAGAAGACAGAGAGATATTTCAAAGATCAGAAGGCGGCAAAGATTCGTGGTACGCGAACCGCGACTCTCGCCTGGCAATAGAAAAAATACCGGCAGGATACGCCGTATACACCGATGCCATGTTTTCTTTTACCGGCCTTATCCAGCAGCTTTTTATTAGCAAAGGCATCTCATTTGCGCATGCGGCTGCTTTGCAAAATCCCGCGGGCCTCGTCACTATTTTAGCAGGCTGCGGAGGAGTTGGCAAAACAGCGCTCTCTGGCTTCCTTGTAAAAGAAAAAGGGTATAAACTGCTGGGCGACGACATGATAGCGCTCACAGAATCCGGCACGTGTTTGGCGTTTCATAAGGCATTCGTGCTTAAGGAATATCACCGTTCGGTTTACCCCGAGTTATTCGCTACTCGCAAATACATGAATCTGCAAAGACGCGTCATTCGTTCTGTTATATGGCACCTGTACGAGAACGCTCCATTCCGAGGGATTATTGATAA
>CAZGLJ010000016.1:0-2283 GCA_964526025.1 uncultured Candidatus Saccharibacteria bacterium
CAGGTTTTAGCTTTTTTTGAAAAAGAGATTGAAAGAATAATTATTAAAAACATAATTGAAAAAGACCACAGACCGGACGGCAGAAAATCAACCGAGATAAGACCTTTGTCCTGCGAAGTTGCAGTATTGCCAAGAGCTCATGGAAGCGGAGTATTTTTTAGAGGACTGACAAGGGTGCTTTCAATTTTAACTTTGGGGGGACCCGGCGACCAGCAGATATTAGAGGGTATGGAATTTGTAGGCAAAAAAAGATTTTTACACCATTATAATTTTCCTCCATTTTCTTCTGGAGAAACAGCACCTATGCGAGGACCAAAAAGAAGAGAAATTGGGCACGGAGCTTTGGTTGAAAAAGCATTATCGCCGATGCTTCCTGAAGTTGAAAAATTTCCGTATACAATAAGAATTGTGTCTGAGGTTGTTTCTTCCAACGGTTCTACTTCACAGGCTTCTGTATGCGCAGCTTGCATTGCTTTAATGGATGCGGGAGTACCTATTAAAGAACCTGTTGCTGGAATTTCAATTGGCTTAGCAAAAGATGAAGATAGCGGTAAATATAAAGTGCTGACCGATATCCAGGGCCCGGAAGACCACTATGGACATATGGATTTTAAGGTAGCAGGAACCAAAAACGGAATTACAGCAATCCAAATGGATATTAAGATAGACGGCATAGACAAAAAAATAATGGAAGAGGTATTAGAAAGGGCAAAAGATGCAAGATTTAAAATACTTGATATAATAAAGAAAGAGATATCAGAACCAAGAAAATCATTATCTCCTTTTGCTCCGAAAATATTTACAATGACAATCAATCCTTCAAAGATTGGAGAGGTTGTTGGACCCAAAGGAAGCGTAATAAATAAAATTATTGAAGAGTGCGGAGTTACAATTGATATAGAAGATACTGGAATAGTATTTATTACCGGCACAGGC
Organism: uncultured Candidatus Saccharibacteria bacterium; assembly: GCA_964526025.1. Classification (GTDB taxonomy): domain Bacteria; phylum Patescibacteriota; class Minisyncoccia; order Minisyncoccales; family Staskawiczbacteraceae; genus UBA11703. The sequence continues at coordinate 937 of CAZGLJ010000016.1, forward strand.
GAAGCGGGAGTTGAAAAAGCAGTCAACTGGATAAAAGGAATTGTAAAAGAAATTGCCATCGGGGAAACCTTTATGGGAACCGTCAGAAAAATTATGGACTTTGGAGCATTTGTTGATATTTTGCCGGGCCAGTCAGGGTTAGTCCATATTTCAAGATTTGTGCCATACCAAATCAGAAAAGTAGAGGATATTGTAAAAGAGGGAGATAAAATCCCGGTCAAAGTAATTTCCGTAGACGAATTAGGCAGAATAAACCTTTCTGCCATAGAAGCAGGTTTTAAGCCTAAAAGTAAAAACTATGGTAACGGAAACTGAAGAATTACAAGTTAAAGAATTTCTAAAACGGGCTGAGGTAAAGACAATGAAAAAGGACTTGCAGGCCCTGAGAGAGGTTGATGCTCTAAAAGAAAGAGATAAAATAGCCAAAATAAAAACATTAGAAGAGCAAAAATTAGAGCAAGAAAAAAAGCTGCAAGAAAAAGAAAGAGCAAAAGCCCAAGTAGAAAAAACCGATAGAGAAACTGTGTTAGAAAAGGGCGCTGCGCAGGAACGTGAAGCGGAAAAAGATTTAAAGGAATACGCCACAGAACAAGAAAAGCAGCAAATTTTTCAATTTGAATCCGAGAGACTTAATTTTGAAAAGGAGGCAGACGCAATTGATAAGGAAAAGGGGCCTGGCTTAAAATTACAGAAAAATGAGATTCTTATACAAAAGAAAAACTGGGAGGCAAAACTTAATTCTATATTATCAGATGAGAAAAAGCTTGAAGATGAGCAGGGTTTTATAGCTCAAAAAGCGCAGCAAAGCGTTATAGGAGCAGAAAAGAAAAGTTTAGAGCAAAGAAGATGGGACTTAGATAAGGAAATACAAGAAGTTGAGAAAAAAAGATGGGAGGTAGAAAAGCAATTAGAAAATTTAGAAAATAAAGTAAAGGAGATAGACAGGTCTTCTGACCAGCTTATAGAAGAAAGAAATCTGTTAAAACAAAAAATATTAGGCGTAGACAAATCTTTAAGAGGAATATATTCTGTGGTAATAGCCAGGGAAGAAGAGAAAAGAAGGGGCGAGGCAACAGAGCAAAAATTACAAAAAGACATAGCGGCAAAATCAAGAACCGAACAAAGAGAAAGAGTCCAGAGACAACAATGGGGAAATTCTGCAGCCAGAGAACGAGAAATGGGCAGAGAGTCTTTAGGCGGAATTTCTGCTCCGGCTAAAGCAAGGATATTAGAAACGACCAAATCAGAAGAAAAACAAAGAGAAAAATTTATTCAGGAAGTTGAGGGGTCGCTACCCGTACCGCCCAAAAAACAGTAAAAAACAAAAGTTTAAAGAACTAAATCAAT
>CAZGLJ010000016.1:2383-14202 GCA_964526025.1 uncultured Candidatus Saccharibacteria bacterium
TACCCGTACCGCCCAAAAAACAGTAAAAAACAAAAGTTTAAAGAACTAAATCAATTTATGGATAAAAAAATAATCGAAGAATTAAAAGAAAGGCTAGAATCTGAAAAAGAATCCATCCAAAAAGAATTGGAAAATTTTGCAAAAAAAGACGACCAGCCGAAAGGCGACTGGGAAACCCGTTATCCAAACCGCGAGAACGGAACCATGGAAGAAGAGGCAGATGAAGTGCAAGAATATGGCAACATGCTCCCAGTAGAACACAGCTTGGAGTTGAAACTAAAAGCTGTGAATTCGGCTTTAGAAAAAATTAAAAACGGAAAATACAGCATCTGCGAAAAATGCGGCAAAGAAATAGAAGAAAAAAGGCTGAGGGCCGTCCCGGAGGCAAAAACGCATCTAAAATGCAGATAGAGTCATTTTAAACAAAAAAATCCGAGAAGATTCTCGGATTTTTTTGTTTGTTAGTGATAATTTATTATTTTAAGTCTATCGTTGTACCGACATAATATTTTGCCAAAGGATTTTTAGCGCCAGTCACTCCAAAGTGCAAATGGCAGCCAGTTGAAAGCCCGTCACCCGCAGTTCCAGTCCCTCCGCCCACCAAAGCAATCCTATCGCCCACATTCACCTTGTCGCCCGGCTTTACAAAAATTGTCATTAAGTGGCCGTAATATGTTGTGATTCCGTTTGAATGCAGTATTGTCAAATAGTTTCCCCCTCCAAAATTATATCCATATTTTACTCTTTGTATTGCGCCAGAGGCTGCAGCATAAATCGGCGTTCCGCATTTATTTGCCACATCAATAGCGTTATAAAAATGAAGACCTTGTGAAATGCGCCCGCTTGTCGGATAAATAAAGAAATTATCAGCTAAAGGAATTTGGTTATTTATTAAAGGCGCTGATTTTTTAGGCATTACGCCTCCTGGCGCAATTAAAATATCACCGATATAAATGTCATCCTGATTAACAAGGTTGTTAAAGGCTATAATATCTTCAGATTGCGCTTTATATTTTTGGGCAATTGCGCTTAAAGTGTCGCCAGACTTTACAATATGCAAAACTCCGTCTACAGGCAATATAACTAAACTTTGACCCACCTTAATTGTTGAAGAGCTTGTCAGGTCATTTGCCCAAAACAAGGTATTTATTGATATATCATAAGCTGCTGCGATAGACTGCAAAGTGTCGCCAGCCTGCACAATATAATCAAGTATATCTTTTCTGTCCCGAGAATTTCCCCCAAATACATTTCCTAAAACTTTCCCAGACACCACGCGGGGAGTAGATATCCCGTAAATAGTATTATCTTGTATTATTTTTAAATCGGGCGTTTCTAACGGCGATCCATCGCTCTGGCTATAGAATAAACCGTCTTTATTTAAATTATCTGGATTATCAAAAAAAGAATTAAAAAATACAATATGGCTATTATCTAAACCATTAAAACTGGCGAAGCTATCTTCTAACGAATAATACATTATTCCAAACAGAATAAATACGGTCAAACCAAAATAAAAGAAAGGATTTTTAAATAATCCCCTTGATTCTGTTTTTTTTCGCATCTCTTTAAAGGAGACCTTAAGCTCCTTTATCCATATTGTAATTTTGCTGAGTATTTTTAACAACGTACTTTCAATTTACCATTTTAAAAACCTTTGGTCAAGAAGTTATGCACACATCTTTATTGTGTTATAATATTCAAATGGAACTCACTTCTCTAAAAATAATAAAAGAACTTTTCTCAAAATATGAGGCTCGGCCATTGAAAAGATTGGGCCAGAATTTTTTAATTGATAAAAATGTTCTCCAAAAAATCATCAATGCAGCAGATTTAAATAAAAATGATATTGTTTTAGAGATAGGACCCGGAATAGGCGCGCTTACACAAGAATTAGCGAAAAATACTAAAAAAGTGATCGCGATAGAAAAAGATAAAAAAATGATAGAAATCTTAAAAGAAACATTAAAAGATTATAAAAATGCAGAAGTAATTTATGGCGACGTTTTAAAAATTTTGGAATTAGAAAATTATTTAAAAATTACAAAATTAAAAATTAAAAATTATAAAGTAGTAGCAAATATTCCTTATTATCTAACCTCTCCACTAATCCGAAAATTTTTAGAGAGTAAAAACCCTCCGCAAGAAATTATTTTGATGGTCCAAAAAGAAGTGGCGCAAAGAATTTGCTCAAAACCGCCCGATATGAATCTTCTGGCGGTTTCTGTCCAGTTTTATGCAGAGCCAAAAATTATGAACTATGTTTCAAAAAATTGTTTTTGGCCTGCCCCAAAAGTTGACTCTGCAATAATAAAAATAGTTCCCGGACGTCGGACGTCCCAAGAACTTTTCTTTAAAGTTGTCAGAGCCGGGTTTTCCCAGCCAAGAAAACAGCTTGTTAATAACTTGACTACCTTAAAATCTTTAAATGGTGTAAAATTAGATAAATATAAAGTCGCTGACTGGCTTTTAAAAAATAACACAAATCCTAATCAAAGAGCAGAAACTTTGAGTGTCAGTGATTGGATAAACCTAACTCAAAATTTTTAAATTATAATTATGTTTAACGGAGAAAGGTCAAAAAATGAAAGTTTTGAAGAAGAAAAAAGCCCAGAGCAAGTTGTAAGCAATGCTGTGTCTACGGTTGAGAATAAAGATGCAATAGATTCTGTTATTTCTTCGGAGTGGACATCTAAAGCCAAAGGTTATGCAAAAACATCGGGCGAGATAGCAGGTGTTTCGTTGGGTGTGTCTCTTATTCTTACCGCTAAAACGCTTTTGGGCATTTTAAAATTTACTAAAAAAGCTATCCAAAAAAAGGGCCAAATTGGATTTGGCGAAGGGTATGAAATTGGAAAAGAAATATTTTCAAATGAAAATAAAAAAGATAAAAAATAACTTAAATGGCATCTAATAAATTTTTAGAAAATTTGTCGTCAGCACAAGCAGACTTAAATTCAAGAATTTTTGATTTAGTAATTGGCAGGGTTTTTAAAAAAGCTTATTTATATCTTGATGAAAGAGGCGGAGAGGGCGTACAAAAAGTTTTTCTTTCGGCCGATGAGAAGGAAAAAGAAAATTTTATTAAAAAACATATACCCAATTTTAAAATGTTTTTTAAAGAAGAGACACAAAAAATTGGGAAGGAAATTAAGTCAGAAATAGAAAAACAGTTTTGAAAATCGAGTAATGATTAAATTATTCTGAATCGAATTAACGGTCAAAAACTCTCAATGTTTCTGGTTGGGTAAATTTAACAAAGAATTTTTAAAATTCACCCGGTTAAATAATCTTGCTATGAATTTTTTTCCAAAAATTTTAAAACAGAAAAAAACAATTATTTTTGCTCTACTGTTTTTGATTATCCTAGGAATTTTTTTACCAAAACCCGCATCTGCAGGTTTTTGGTGTAATGTTGGAATACTAGTGTCTCCTACTGGAGCAGGATTATTAGGGTGCAGTCCCGTAGACACAATAAAAGATGCTTATAATTCTACTGTTGGCCAGGCAGTGTCATCTGTTGCACAAGATCTTGGGATAGCAGTATTAAAAGGGTTAGCAGATGGAGTTTATTATATCGGGCAAGCTATAGGATGGCTAGGTCAGCATCTTTTTGGAATAGCAATACAAATTTTAGATTGGCCAATAACTACATTCGACGTATTCACCAAAGGATGGGCTGCTGTAAGAGATATAGCTAATATGCTAATTGTGCTTGGACTTGTAGTTGTTGGAATAGCCACCACTTTAAGAATTCAAGACTACCAAGCAAAAAAGCTTTTATTGCCGTTAATAGTTATAGCGCTTTTAATTAATTTTTCAGGTTTATTTTGTGGAATAATAATTGATGCATCTAATATAGCAGTAAAAACCTTAACACAACAAGGGGTAATGAGCGGAAGCGGCGAACAGGCCACTATTTATAATACAATTGTAGCCAGAGTAAACGACACCTTTGCACAAGACGATGTCAAAAATAACGTAACAAAATATGTAAAAGCTGATATTGAGTTTGCATTAGTATTTATTATGGTAGGAATTGTTTTCTTTTATTTATCTTTAATACTGCTTGCAAGATATGGCGTGCTTGCAGTTTTATATATATTATCTCCTTTAGCTTTTATATGTTGGGTATTCCCTCAGACACAAAAAATATGGACGGAATGGTGGGAGAATTTTATTAAGTGGACTTTTATTGGAGTAGGCGCCTCATTTTTTGTATGGATTTCTGATAGTGTATTAAAAGGCCTGCTTCTTTCTAATAATAATAAATTAAGTGATGTTGGACTTTTAGTTGTATTATTAATTTTAGTCGTTGGATTTAAAATAACGACAAGGAGCAGTGGCATGGGAGCAAGTGCGGTAATAGGATTAGCGGGAGCTGCCTTAACAGGGGGCGCTGGACTCGCAGCCGGAATGGCTCTTGGCGCAGCTAAGGGTGGCGGCAAAATGTTGGGTAAAGGAGCAGATGCTGCATCTGGAGGACGACTATCAGCCGCCGGGCAAAGGATTAGTTCTGCAACCGGACGAGCTATGGAAAATCTTGGACTTCGTAAAACCGGGACTACTGCGCTATCTAGAGCAGGTGAATTAGGAGAATCTGAGAAGAGATATAGCGCATTAATTGCGCAGGGCGATCTTGCTTCGGTCCAACGAACAGCAAGAGGTGAAGGAATGAATAAAAGCCCGAAAGAAAGAGGAGGGGCTGCTGCCGCTCTGCTTAAATCTAAAAACTTTGATACAACTAATGCTAAAGAAGTTGCTAGTCTTACTCATTTCCAAAGCCAAGGCGGCAATCTAAGCGAATATAGCGCAAAAGATCCGCGGCTATCGTACCATGATATTTCTGCGACTCGCAATACTGTGACAAAAGAAAAGGCAAAAGGCAATATATTGACAGAAGAGCGGGCCGCACAAAAAAATGTTGATGATGGTTATGCAAGACTTGGAGTAAGAGGCATGAGAGACCTCTCCGCAAATGCTATGGATGTAAATTTCTTTAGAAATACCAAACCAGAAAAAAATACAAAAGCATCAGATGAATATTCAGATGCCCAAATAAAAAAGCAAAAACAATATATAACACCCGGTACTCCTGAAAGAAAAGAATACGAGGCAACAATGATAAATCTTAGAAAGAGCGGCATTGCTAAAGACATGATTGAATATAGAAGAATGAGAGACCATTTGATCGAAATGGGCAAAAATCCAAATCTTAAATAAAATTTATTTTAGATAATATGGAAGACAATTTATTAGATGAAGAGGATAAATCAAGTGTTACTTATCTGCTCTCAGAAATATTAAAAAAATATGGATTAGAAGAGGATCCCGATAGAGCTTTTGAAAAGATAGAAAAATTTGCGCCAACTAACGGCGATATTGCAAGCAAAATATGCAGCGACTTGGCAAAAAATTTAGTTTCTGAGCCAGATGCAGCGCTATCTTTGACAAAGAATTTGGGCATGCCAGAAGAAAAAGCCAAACAAATTATAACTGAAATAAAAAATATTGTTTTGCCGCCGCTAAAAGAGTTTTTAACAAAAAGAGCTAAAATTTTTCAGGATGAAAATACAAAAAAACCAGTCGAGAAAAACTCTGGTCAAACTTTTACTCCACCGCCAACCCAGCCAAAAAAAGATACAGAAATTATGAATAAAGAAAAAATTATAAGAAAAGCAAAAACGATTAAAAAATTTGATGATAATTTAAAATCAATACCACAACAAAAGCAAACAAGAGGACCAGACAACTACAGAGAACCAATTGAGTAAAAAATTGTAATAAAAAAGGGCAAATCACACGTTAGTGCTTGCCCTTTTTGATTCTGCAAAAACAGAACCCTTCTACTCCTTTCTATTTAAATCCAAAACGTTTTTTCTCTTCGTCGGTCAGGCCTGTCCGGAATGCGGCTTCTTTCTCCTCCTCGGTCATGTCTGACAACTTTTTATTTTTGCCTCCTTGCTGGCCAGGATTTCCTTTTTGGTCAATGGAAGGATTTCCACTAGGATTTCCGCTACCTTTTAGTGCCGCCATAATTTCCTTGGCGACACCTGCCAGACCAAGCAAATCGCTGCCAACAGCGGTTTTTGCTCCGCTTGTGTCAATGATCGTTCTGGTCGCTTTTCCTCGCTCTACCTGAACGAGTCTAAACGCCTCATCCGAGGTCAACCCAGAATGTTCTTCCATGAGCTTTTTTGCCCTGGCAGAAATGTTCTCTATTTCTACCCGATCGGCTTCTCTCTCTCTCCTTTCTTTTTCTTCCTGGTCTGCCGCCTGGGCAACTGCTCCTTCAACCTTAATTTCATTGACAACAAACATAACAATCGTAATTCCTAAACTCCTGTCTCCAACCTCTCCTCTGCCTTCTCTTATGTGCCTTACTATTTCTCTCCTTTCTCTAATGGCGGCACTTATTCTCTCTCTTTCTTCTAATGTCAGGCCATCATAATACGACTGCAATCCGTCCCAGTTCCATTCGCCAGTATCTGGATTTTTATACGCCCAACCGTTTTTAGGATTAGCATCATACACGGTCGGCTCTGACTGAGGAATGTCAAAAAACCTCATCCAAGTGCTGGTAGGAACAGGGCTGTTAATAGGAATCAAACTTTCACGCATGATGGCTTTTACAAGTACCTCATGCGCATCATCTTTTGTTGCTTGCGCTTCCATCCATGTTGACGGACCTTCTTTATTTGACCTAGCCCAGGTCTTAACGCGGTCCTCAATAATGTCATGAATAATCCTCTTAACGCCTTCTTCTCCCCCTGAATTCAAATATGTAATATATGAATCAGGGCGATTCTTTATGCCAGCTATCCATGTTATACTAACCTTCACGGACAGCAAGGCGTTGTCTGGCGTTCTTACTTCCTGCGGCTCAAGGTCATAATTTACTTTTTCAACTTTAATTAAAATAAAGTTGAAAATAATTGGATAAAGCGGCAACCAACACCATCCTTCGTTTAGCACCACTTCCAATCTTCTCCCTAAAAAAACCAATATGGCTTTATGGGGCGGACTGGCGGGCACTATTTTGATTCCATTGTAAACGAATAAATATGTTAGCGCCAAAAAAAATACTCCTCCTAGCCATAAATAGATGATGCTAAGAACGCTTGATAGCATCACTATAAAAGCCATGGCAAAAATTGTGCAAATCGTTCTCATCTTTTCTCTCCTTATTTTGTTGACAATTTACCTGAATACAATATTCAGGTTACTATATTAATTATAGCATAAATAATTACCCATGTCAAGCGTTTTACGGACAAAAAAAGAGACTGACTGGCAATATCAGTTAGTCTCTATGCTTGATTAAAACGGCATCTTGTTTCTCTTGAATTGCTTATTCTGGGCAATTACTCCGCACACAAATATACCGCATGAACATAAAAATCCCATAAAAGATAAAATTACAATCCTACCACAGAAGTTCGCTAAAAACTTCTGCAATGAAAATTCAAAATGATATGTCGTCCCGCTGCGTGTTGTCCTATAGGCACCATCTAACAGCCTGTCTTTTTCAGTTTCTGGGGGAAGTGGGGCAGGTAGATACGTCGGATTCACTTCCACTGAGTCTTTCGATGCTTCTACAGCTATTTTTATATCAGCTGGTGCAGCTATTTTCGGCTCTATCTTAGCCTCGGCTTCTCCGGGGTGAATATAGTCAACCATCTGAGACTGAGATATTGGTACACGTGCAACATCTTTACTTTTTAACAATGCAAAAATACATATTAAAAATATCAGAGATAAACATAGGATTGATGATACCAACCCCACTAATATAAAAGAGCGGGCTTTTGCTACATCCTTACGCCACTTTTTGCAAAGCGGACAAAGTAGTGCTTCTTTTAAAATAACTTTCTTACACCATTCGCAAATTCTTGTTGCTACCTGTTGTTTAGAAACTTGTTTTATCGCTCTTTTTTGCAACAAAATTGTTGGCGGCCGTACAATGGGCGGCGGCACAGGAATATTTATTGGCTGAGCCACATGGTTAATATGATGGACGTAGGTAGCCATACAAAGACTCCTTTTTCTGGAGAAAAAAACAACCTAACAGTTTTAAGTATCTAATTTAGTTGACAATGAACGGAAAACCTTCTCTACTTTTATAATATATCACGGCCAAACATTATGTCAAATATTTACAGGGCTTGTTGATAACTCTAATTGTTGTCTTATTTTCATATATGATATAATAAACAAATGGAACAATATCCTATTCCGCAATTTATTGAGCAGGAAGGAAAAATCGCCTTCTTTATATCTTTCAGGCAGTTCTTTTACCTTGTGGGAGCCGGGGTAATTTGTTTTATATTATATTATATACTTCCTTTCTTCTTGTTTATATTGGCAAGCCTTGCAATAGGAGGTACTGCCGTAGCTCTGGCTTTTGTGACAATAAATGGCGTGCCGGTAATAAATATGATTTTGGCTTCTGTTGGATTTATGGCGGGCGGAAAAAATTATACATGGAAAAAGAAAGAATCTCTTTATCCTTTTAAACCTATTAAACGGGCTCATATTAAAAAAATAGAGCAGGGCCCGATTTTGCAAGCCCAGCAGAGTCATCTTAAAAAAACAAAAACCGAAGTAGAACTTAAGACGAAGTAATTTTTCAATCTTTAATTTTTCAATTTTTGAAATAATTTCTTAATACTTTAATTTTTAAACACGCTATGAATTATGACTTAAAAGAACGTACCGCCAGATTTGGAGAAGACATTATAGACTTCATTAGAACAGTTGACCGAAATGAAATTAATCATCCTTTACTAAGCCAAATAATAAGGTCCGCGACAAGTGTTGGCGCAAATTATATGGAAGCGAACCAAGCTGCTTCAAAAAAAGATTTTAAAAACAAAATAAAAATATGCCAGAAAGAAGCGAACGAAACAAAACATTGGCTAAGAATGATAGCGAGAGCCAATATAAATAAAAAAGATTTATGCGAAAAATTATGGTCTGAGGCCCATCAGCTAACACTTATTTTCGCTAAAATTTCAAGCGGTTGCGAAATTAAAAATTCAAAAATTTAAACATTATTTTAAAAACTTAAAAATTATAAAATTTAAAAATTAGTAAGGTTATGCCGGAATCAGCAACACAAGCATTTTTAGAAATACAGGACATAAGAGAAGGAGTTTTGATTTTGAAAAATAATTTTATAAGAGGGGTTTTGATGGTCTCTTCAATAAATTTTGCTTTAAAATCAGAAGAAGAGCAAACCGCCATAATTTACGCTTTCCAAAGTTTTTTAAACTCGCTGGATTTTTCCTGCCAAATAGTTATCCAATCACGAAATATAAATATTACTCCGTATTTGGACAGCATAAAAGATTTAGAAGAAAAACAGACCAATGAACTATTGAGAAAACAAACTGCTTCTTACAGGGAATTTATTAAAAATATGGTTGTGGGAGATGTGGTTATGACAAAAAACTTTTATGTTGTAGTCCCATATACTTTAATGGAAATTTTTGGCATGGGACAGGCTGCAAAACAATTTAATCCATTAAAACAGCTTTCGGGCCAGCAACAGCAGAGCAAGGCAATGACTGATGACGAATTTCAAAGATGCAAAACCCAGCTCTGGCAGAGAATGGAATATTTAGCAATGGGCTTAAGAAGATGCGGACTGGAAGCCATACCTTTAACAACGCCTGAGCTGATTGAACTTTTCTGGTCTATACACCATCCAGACCAGGCAGAAATTGGATATTATCCTGAAATCCTGCCAGAACTCCTGAAATAATTTTTAAATTTTAAATTTACAACATGGCTTTTGACTTTTTAAATAATCTATTTGGGAAAAAAGAGGTTAACGTTGAAGATAAAATCTTTGAGGATGAAGCTTTTGATGTAAGAGATATTATTGCTCCTCCATATATTGGAATTACGCAAGACCATATAAAATTAGGCGAACGGTTTGCCAAATCGTTTTTTGTTTTTTCTTACCCCAGATATTTAAATACTGGATGGTTTTCGCCAGTTATCGATTTAAATACGCCCATGGATATATCATTTTTTATCCACCCTATTTCTTCAGAGCTTATTTTGAAAAAATTAAGGAAAAAAATTACTGAAGTCTCTTCAGAAATTTTAGAAAGAGAGGAAAAGGGATTAGTCAGAGATCCTACATTAGATATTTCCTACAAAGACATTGAAAATTTAAGAGACAAACTGATGACCGCCCAAGAAAAAATGTTCAGGTTTGGCCTTTATATCACTATTTATGAAAACTCTGAAAAAGAATTAAGAGACACGGAACTTACCTTAAGGTCAATTTTTGAATCCAGATTAATTTATATAAAACCTACATTGTTCAAACAGAAAGAAGGATTTATTTCCTGCAACCCTTATGGATTAGACTTAATAGATGTGCACACGCCAATGGACACAGAGCCCCTTTCAACATCTTTTCCTTTTATTTCTTTTGATTTAAGCTCTAATGAAGGAATTTTATATGGGATTAACCGGCACAATAACTCTTTGGTATTATTTGACAGGTTTAGCTTGGAAAATGCCAATTCGGTTGTTTTTGCCAAAGCGGGATCTGGAAAATCATACGCTATAAAACTTGAAGTTTTGCGTTATTTAATGCAGGGAGTTGATGTAATTATTATTGATCCGGAAAATGAATACGAGATTTTATCAGACTCAGTTGGCGGATCTTTCTTAAAAATTTCTTTAACTTCGCCAAACCATTTAAATCCATTTGATTTGCCACTTCCAGGGCCCGATGACAATCCAGAAGATATTTTAAGGTCAAATATTATAAACTTGGTGGGACTTTTAAGAATTATGCTGGGCGGGTTAAGCCCCGAAGAAGACAGTATTTTAGATGAAGCTCTGACAGAAACCTATGCTATACGGGACATTACTCCGCAGGCAGACCCAAAAACATGGCAGAACAACACTCCATTAATGTCTGACTTCCAAGAAGTTTTAGAAAGTATGACGGGAGCTGAATCTTTAGTAAAGCGAATTAGAAAATTTACCAAAGGAACTTTTGCTGACTTTTTTAACCAGCAGTCAAATATATCTGTAGATAAGGGCCTTGTTGTTTTTGGAATAAGAGATATGGAAGAATCTTTGAGGCCGATAGCTCTTTATATAATTATGAGATATGTCTGGAATATTGTAAGAACAAAATTAAAAAAGAGGATACTGGTAATCGACGAAGCCTGGTGGCTAATGCAGTCAGACGACGGGGCTTCATTTCTTTTCGGGATAGCAAAAAGAGGCAGAAAATATTGGCTGGGCGTCACAACAATAACGCAAGACGTGGCTGATTTTATGACATCAGATTATGGCAAAGCAATTGTGACAAACTCGTCTTTACAGCTTTTAATGAAACAGTCTCCAGCTACAATTGAGATTGTGCAAAAAACTTTTAATTTAACCGAGCAGGAAAAATATCTTTTGCTTGAAGCGGCCGTGGGCGAGGGGCTGTTCTTCGCTGGTAAAAAACATGTGGCAATATCTGTTGTCGCCAGCCAAACAGAAGACCAGATAATAACCACCGCTCCCGAAGAAGTTTTAAGAAATAAAGAGGCAAAAAGAAAAATAGGAGGCGCTGAAAATTAAAAGAGAGTAATTATAGATTTATAGTGAATAAAAATAAAAAAAAATTTATTTTCTCTTTTATTTTTATCAGTGTTCTTTTAATGAACGCTGGTTTTGTGTATGCCCTTGAAACAAGGTATCCTACGATTTTAGGGATGTCAATAGATAATAACTCATCTTTTCCTGAATATGCAAAATATTTTTTTAATATAGGAATGATTTTAGCTGGCATTTTGGCT
>CAZGLJ010000017.1:0-8061 GCA_964526025.1 uncultured Candidatus Saccharibacteria bacterium
TTGATAAGTAACTTTTTGATAAAGAATCCATTTCATTTAGTGAAAAATAAATTGTTAATGCATTATTTTCCTCAGATATAATTCTACATTTATGTAAAAAAGAAGTTTTTCCAATCCCATATCCTCCAGCGCTTTGAATAAAACAGCGCGGCCAGTCAGAAAGTCGCCATCAGGCCCATCCTCGTTCGGGTCATGGTTGTCATCAAATACTCGCAAGGCCTCTTCCTTTTTTCCTGCAATTAAAATTTCCATTTTAACCAATTTTGCCGGCCTGTATCCTATAACTTTATAATTCATTGAAGCATATCCTTGGCTGGCTGTTTTTATTTTGTCATAAAGATTTGCAATAATTCCGCGCAAAGGAGTTTCAAAAACAATAATTGCCCTTTCCGGGCTCAAATAATTTGTTTCTAAATAATTTCCTTTAAGATTTTTCAAAATTTCCATTAGCTTTCCCATTTGGGCTGACGGAGCAATAACTTCCAAAGACACCCATGGCTCTTCTGTGTCTTTTATTTTTGATTGGTCGGGCCAGTCGGCAGCCGAATGTATTAAAATTTCTTTTCCTTTCTGGTCAAAAACTTTATAAACCACTGACGGCGTTGAAATTACCAAATTCAAGCCAAATTCTCTCTGCAGCCTTTCTGAAATAATTTCAATATGCAGAGTTCCCAAAAATCCGCAGTTAAATCCCCTGCCCAATGCTTCTTTCATTTCCTGCTCAAAAACCAAAGCCGGATCATTTAATTTTAATTTTGATAAAGCAACTTTCAATACATCAAAATCATCTGGGTTTTCAGGATACAAAGAAGCGAAAACCATTGGCTTGGGTTCTTGATATCCAGGCAATGGTTTAACGGTTCCCTTGGTTGCCGCTGTTTGCAACTTTATAATTGTGTCTCCGGCTGTGACTTTTCCCGGTTCTTTGATCCCAGTTGCAATATATCCTATATCTCCGGCTAAAATTTTGTCTTTTTCAAAAAATAAGGGATTTAAATATCCAAGCTCTTTTATTTCAGCTGGAGTTTCGGTTGCCATCAACTCAATTTTTTCTCCATTGGAAATTTCGCCGTCCACAACGCGCACAAAAGCAATAACCCCCTTAAAAGAATCATATTCTGAATCAAAAATAAGAGCTCTGAAATTTTGCTCCAAACTTTCTTTCGGAGCTGGTATTTCTTTTATAATAGCTTTTAGAACTTCTGTAACGTTTGTTCCGTCTTTTGCAGAAATTTTTATAATTTCTTCTGGCAGGATATTTAAAAGATTTGCCATTTCTTCAACTGACTCTTCAATTTTTGCTATGGGAGAATCAATTTTATTTACAACTGGAATGATTTTTAAATTTTGTTTTTTAGCCAGCTCTAAGTTGGCCAATGTCTGCGCCTGGATTCCCTGGGTTGCGTCAATTAAAAGCACTGCTCCCTCGACAGCTTCCAAAGACCTTGAAACTTCATAAGAAAAATCAACATGGCCAGGAGTATCAACTAAATTTAAAATATAATCTTTGCCCTCAAAATTATAATTCATCCTGATGGCTTTTAACTTTATGGTAATTCCCTTTTCCCTTTCTAAATCCATAGAATCTAAAAACTGCGGCTTCATTTTTTTAGGGTCTATTGTTCCCGTCAACTCCAAAAGCCGGTCCGCCAGCGTGGACTTTCCATGGTCAATGTGCGAAATAATACAAAAATTCCTAATGCTTTCTTGCGACATATTTATTTTGCAGGATGTGAAAATTTACTTAGAAAAGAGTCGGCGATTATTTTTATTTCTGGAGATTTTAGAAAATATGCGGCGACAACGTAAGTTGCAACGCCGATAATGCCAGATAAAACTAACTGCAAAAACACTTCCCAAAAAGTTTGCAGAGAGATTAAGTTAAATTGTACTAATATCTGCCTGGCTTGATATGTAAAAGCAACCATTATCAAGCTGGCAATTAATATTTTATATAAAGAGTCAGATATTTCTTTTATCTTTAGCTTTGGAAATTTTTTATAAAGCAGGTATAAAAGCAAAAAAACCTGCAATATCGCGCTTGTAGAATAAGCTAAAGCCAGTCCCACAACGCCAAGGTTTTTTACACCCTCTAGCCTGAAAAACATCTGTATAAAAAGAGAAAATCCAGTAGAAAAGTTTATAAGCCAAACAAGAACTAAGCTAAAAATAATATTAAAAGCCACTGTTAATCCGCTTACAATAGCAGGAATTTTAGTGTTGTGGGAGGCGTAAAATGTTTTAGACAAAATAAAAATAAGCCCCTGAGCAAACAGGCTGAAAGCCAGAATGCCAAGGCAAGCGGTAGTTAACCTTGTATCCACCCAGCCAAATTTGCCTGCTCCTAAAATCACCCTGACTATCTGGGCGCGCAGAATCAAAATCAACAAACTTATTGGAACTATCAAAAAAATTGTCTGCCTAAAAACATTGGAAAATTTCTGTAAAAATTTTCCCTCTTCTGCCTGCAAAAATGCCATAGACATTGATGGAAAAACAGCGGTTGAAAGAGAAATTGCCACCGCATTAACTAAAATAGAAGCTAAATTATTCGCTAAATTAAAAACTGCGATAGACCCTGACATTAAAGTAGAAGCAATGGCTGTGATTGCAATAGTGTTTAACTGACCGGCCCCCAGGCCCAAAGATCTTGGCGCCATTAATTTTATTGTTTTTTCAACGCCGGGATGTTTGTAATCAAAAATCGGCTGATATTTAAATCCGGAAAAGATAAATGCCGGCACCTGAATCAATAAATGCAGAATGCCTCCCAAAACCACTCCCCATGCAAGGCCAGGCAGGCCCAGTTTTGGCGCAAAAAATAAAATTCCGATTATTATTCCGATGTTATACATTATGGGAGCTAAAGCTGTGACTAAAAATCTATGAAACACTTGCAAAATTCCGCTTATCATATTTGAAGCTCCCAAAATAATAGGACTCAAAAACATAATGCGCATCAATAAAACAGTCATTTCTCTTTTTTCTCCAGAAAAACCCGGAGCTATAAAAGAAACAATAAAGGGCGCAAAAATTATCAAAAATATGCAGATGATAATCAAAAACCCTAAAAATACACTAAAAAGAGCTGAAACATATTTCCATGCCTCTTCTTTGGATTTTATTATATAAGAGCTGAAAATCGGGATAACTGCCGCTGATATGGCGCCGAAAATTAAAACCAAAGCGATAAAATCGGGAACAGTAAAAGCTGTATAATAAACATCTAGTTCGTTTCCCGCGCCGAAAGTTCCGGCCAAAAGACGGTCTCTGAATAAGCCTAAAAGAGCGCTTGCTAAATAAGAAGCGGCTAAAATCAAAGATGCCGAGCTGATACTCTTTGTCTGCGAATTAAGAAATTTTTGAATCATCTATTCAAAGTTAATAATGTTTTATTTTAAGCTCTTTTTTATTTTTTTGAAAGGTCTTGACATTAAAGTATAAATTTGGTAATATGAAAGTGTCTCAGCAAGATGAGTGATTGCTCTTTATACGAAATGAGGAGAGGAAAGTCCGAACACCAACGTCCTTTTTAAAGGAGTTAAAATAATAGCGGCTAACGGCCGTCTCCGCCTACAGCTACGCAGTTGCGGGCGGACGAGGTGCGAACAGAAACGGCTAAGATCGAAAGATCTGGCATCCCGTTCGCGGGATAGTTTTACAGCAATGTAAAAATGAAACGGCTAAATCCTTATTGGGTGCAAGAACAAAGCAGAAGATTGGGTTAAATTCATCTCAAAATTCTGTTAAAAGTAGTTCGCCAGAGCCAAAGAGCAATTTTTGGCCCAGACAGATAATCACTTAAAACAGAATTCGGCTTACAGTCTTGCTGAGGCAACAAAAAGCTCGACTTTATGTCGAGCTTTTTGTTTACAATTTTTAAAATAATTTTTGGCCCGCGACTTCTGCGTCAAGCGCCTCATTGACCAATCTGTCGGCTTCCTTATTTCTTTCACGGGGAATATGCTTAAATTTTACTAATTTAAAATCTAACTTTAAATTCCAAACCTCAATAAATAATTTTTGTATTTTTTCATCTAAAACTTTATATTCTCCGTTCATTTGCTTTGCCAAAAATTCTGAATCAGCCCTTATTTCAACATCTGTGTTTTCCGATAATTTTTTGCCAAATAACGCTTTAAATTTTTTTAAAGCAAAAATAACAGCCCCATACTCTGCTTCGTTGTTGGTTAAATTATCTCCCAAATACTCTCCGTATTTTTTAACCTCCTGGCCCATTTCATTGCAAATCACAATACCAATTCCCGCTTTTCCCGGATTCCCCCGCGAGCCTCCGTCAGTATAAATAATAAACTTCTTCATAAATTTCTTGCCCCCACACCAAATTTATTTGGTAGTGGCGGGTTATTTAAAAATATTTAAAAATGCGTTGAGAAGGTCGGCTAAAAACAAATTGTCGTTTATCTTTTTTGTGGTTTCTATAAAAATAATCGGATCAACTCTTGCCTTGCCAACTCTCATTGAAAAATGCAAATGCGGGGCTGTAGTATAGCCTGTATCCCCGGATAACCCTATGCTCTGGCCTCGGGAAACCATCTGGCCTTCAGAAACTTTAAATTCTTCTAAATGAAGGTACAAAGAAAATATATCTAAGCCATGGTCTATAATAACGGTTTTGCCATAGTTAGACAAGTTAACAGTCGAAACAACCTTTCCGTCGTTGACAGCATAAATTTCTGTTTTTTCAGGAGCCTTTAAATCAACTCCAAGATGCCGAAGATTATATGTGGCAAAGCTTATAAATTTGCCAAATGAAAATCCCCTTTGTTCCATTTCTCTTAAAGGAAAAGAAAACGGGGCGTTAAAATAGGGCTCTGGGGTAAAATTACTTAGAATTTTTTTTAGAACAGGGTTGTCGTTTTTTATTACATTATCAACGGCTTTTACCTGCGTAACTCCAGTTTGTTTTGCGCTTGGAGCTGAAGCTGAAGGGGCCGATGAAAATTCAGCAAGGGAAACTTTAATTTCTTTTGTTAAAGTTTGGATTCCGCCGGTATTTACAGAAATTTTGTAATCGCCTGGCTTTTGGTCAACGTCAATTCCTAAAAAAGCTATCCATTCTGGCAACTTTCCTTTTCTGTAAAAAACTAATTCTTCATTTTCAAAACTCCCCGTCAGATTATCAGCTTCACTTTTGACTCTTATGAAAACCGTGTCGCCCTGTTTTGGATTTTCTGGAAAAACATAAATGCTGTCGGACGCTTTCTGAAAAAACAAAAAAGCTCCAAACGCCAGCCAAAAAATAATAAGCCCTCCAGCCACCCGCAAAAAAATATTAAGCTTTTTTTGGGATTTTTTATTTCCCGCCTGCCCCCGCCAACATCTTCGAAGTTGTGGCGGGAGCATTGCGGGCAGGTTTTTATGTTTTTTCTTCGCCATTTTCTTATTATATCAAAAAATCGTCCACGACCGAAGTCGGGACGATTTTTTGGTTTAGATTTAAGTTAAACCTTCCTGATACTCCTGCCCGTTTATTTTGGGGAATGATGGATAAACTTTTTGCGCTCTGCCGACTTGACCGTTTTCCAACCGCACCTTAATCCCGTGATGATGGGAGACAGAACTCGTCAAAATCTCCGCCACTTTCCCATGCGTCAGCTTCCCCGTCGGCTGATCTTTCTTAAGCACAATATCCACCTCCGCCCCAATTTTAATATTTTGTCTAGCTTGCCCTGAGCTTGCCGAATGGGTTTGCCCGTCCATAATCCTTATTTCTTAATTAATTTCTTATTATATTATATTTTAAAAAAGTTATCCACAGTTGACACTATTTTATGTTCGGTAAATGTTCGGTATAATATAATAATAGTATTTATAAAAACGTTGTCAAATGCTTACACCAAAACAAAAACAAATTTTAGACTACATAAAAAAATATTTAAAGAAAAATAGCTATTCCCCTTCTCTTGAAGAAATCGGCAAACGTTTTAAGTTAGCAAAATCAACCATACACGAACATGTAGAATCGTTAAAAGAAAAAGGATATTTAGAAAAAACAAATTACAGGGCAAGAGCAATAAATATTTTCGAAAAAAAGGGGCTAGTGAGTGTACCCCTTTTTGGAATGGTCGCAGCCGGGCAACAGGTTGAAATGTTTGAGCAACGAGGTGAAAGCATAGCTGTGCCAAAAACAAAGATTAGGGCAAACCAAAATTATTTTGGCCTGAAAGTGAGTGGGGAAAGTATGATTGAAAAAAATATTAACGATGGAGATATTGTCTTAGTAAAACAACAAAACACTGCTGATAATGGAGACAAAGTTATCGCGCTAATAGACAATCGAGAGACAACTCTCAAGACTTTTTATAAAGAAAACGGACACATTAGATTACAACCCGCAAACAAGAGTATGCAACCAATAATTATAAAAAAAGACAGAGATTTTTTTATACAAGGAGTTGTTGTCGATGTAATTAAAGATATAAATATTGAAAATGATAATAAAAAAGAAATTCAAACCGAAAAATATTTTCAATTACCAGTAAACGAAATTATTTGCGGAGACGCAATTCAAATAATGAAAAAAATCCCAGACAATTCTATTGATGTTACTTTTGCTGATCCACCGTTCAATTTAAATAAAAAATATGGCAATTATAAGGATAAGAAGGCTGAAGAAGAATATATCAGATGGTGCGAGCAATGGTTGACAGAAATGGTGAGAATTACTAAACCAACTGGCTCCATATTGGTTCACAATATTCCCAAATGGCTCGTTTATTATGCTAATCATCTTAACAAAATTGCATTTTTTAAACATTGGATAGCATGGGATTCTATGAGTGTACCATTGGGTAAAACACTTCTACCCGCTCATTATGGAATTCTATTTTATACTAAAAACCAAAAGGGATTTAAATTCAATGAACTAAGGTCTCCGCATAAAAAATGCTCCCACTGCAATGAAATGATAAAGGATTACGGAGGTAAAAAGGGGCAAATAAACCCATTGGGGACACTATTAAGCGATGTTTGGGCTGATATACACAGAATCAGACACAAAAATAGAAGAGATGAACACCCCTGTCAGCTTCCAGAGCCACTCCTAGAAAGACTCATATTAATGACGACCGACGAGAAAGACATAGTTCTTGATCCTTTTATAGGCGCCGGCACAACGGCATCGGCCGCTAAAAGGTTAGGACGTAATTTTATCGGAATAGACATCGACCCTAAATATAAACTAATAATTGAAAATAAACTAAAAAATGTCAGCTACAGACTGACAAATGGCTATTTATATAACGGCGTTTGTAAGACATCAAAATATTTAAAAAATTTAACCATCTCTGAAAAGGAAAAAGTATACCCACTAGACAATCCTCTATTTTTTAAGACCTAGTGATT
This sequence comes from uncultured Candidatus Saccharibacteria bacterium, assembly GCA_964526025.1. GTDB lineage: Bacteria > Patescibacteriota > Minisyncoccia > Minisyncoccales > Staskawiczbacteraceae > UBA11703. The sequence goes on from CAZGLJ010000017.1 coordinate 7,369, forward strand.
TTAGAATAGTTTGATGTTTTTTTATTATCCTACGTGATCGATAAATAACTGTTTTTTCAAACAGTTTTTTAAATTGACCAAACGACTTTATGGGAGAGATTTCATCAAAGTCTTTCGGCCTTAAGTTTCCGTCTTTTTCCCTATATTTAAGTAAACCATCGCTGTTTAATCCTAAAAACTTATAAAAAGGTGCAATTTGTACGTCTATAATACTTTTATTTCGATTATCTATTTTATAAACAATGAAAATATAATAAATATTTTCGTTCCCATATTTTTTTATTTTTTGCAACCACGTATTCAACGTCCCCATATCATTATTACTATTTTTACAATTACCCCACTTACCTTTAGATATTTTAACTTTGTTCCCTGATTTATATTCTATCGCTAAAGGCTGGGGAAATTTTAATTCAAAATCTGGAAAATAATTTTTATCCGGGGCTAAAACATAATCATTTTCTGACTTTATAAAACTTTTTTTCTTAAAAATTTCTATTAATACAGATGAAATATGTGGCTCAATATCTACGCCAAAAGTTCTATAGCTAAAAGAATTATCTTTAATAATTTTCCTGAGACGATCAAAAATAATTTTTCTAGACCCGACTAAAACGTTTATCTGTTTTAAATTTTTTTTAGACATGTTTTTTTAAGTTTATCTATTATAATCTACTTTATTCCTAAAAGAGG
>CAZGLJ010000017.1:8161-13074 GCA_964526025.1 uncultured Candidatus Saccharibacteria bacterium
ATGCTTTGCAAAAAATGCGGAGGACCGGTAGAACCCCAATATGAACAAATTGGAAAATGCGAAAATTGTTTTGCCGACGCTTGCGACAATTTTACTAATATCTATGAGGATAAAGTAAATTTAGACCCCGTGTCAGAAGAAGAAGCTCTCGCCCTGCCCATTTCTAATTTAGAGCTAAGCATCAGGACAGAAAATCACTTGTCTAACAAAGGCATTATTTTTATTAAAGATCTAGTTGTAAAAACTGAAGAAGAACTCAGAAACATGCCTAATTTTGGCGATATGGGCCTGGCTGAAATAAAAAGACAATTAGCAGATTTCGGCCTTGCGCTGAAAAAGGAGCGGCCTCGGCTTTCGTCATCGCCTTCCTAACCGCCCAGCATTAACATGCCGGGCTTTTTTATTTAATAATCGAATTTGACTCCGGCTTCTGCCCTTTCAGCTCTTTTTGCATCAACTTCTGTTAAATGCACTTTTCTTATACGCACATTCTGAGGAGTAACTTCTACTAATTCGTCGTCACCTATATATTCTAAAGCGTCTTCTAACCCCATTGTTTTTGGAACATTAAAATGTTCTGTATTTCCTTCTCCTTTCGACCTCATATTTGAAAGCGCTTTTTCTTTGCAGACATTTACCCATATATCATTAGGCCTTGAATTTTGCCCCACAACTTGTCCCTCATAAATTTCTACTGCCGGGCTAAAAAATAATACGCCTCTATCTTGAACATTTCTTAATCCGTACATATTTGTCGGGCCAGTTTCGCAGGAAATTAAAGATCCATTGTCTCTTTCCTTCCAGTTGCCTGGGTCGGGCATATATTGAAAAAATACTGTATTAATTATTCCGAGTCCTTTTGTGTCTGTTAAAAATTCGTTTCTGTATCCGAAAAGTCCTCTTGTCGGAATTATAAACTCCAAAAAAATTATACCGCCATTAATTCTCATTTCTTTTAATTCTCCTTTTCTAATTCCCATTTTTTGCATTATAGCTCCCTGATATTGTTCTGGAACTTCAATAAAAACTTTTTCATACGGAGTCATTTTCTGCCCGTTTACTTCTCTTAAAATAACTTGCGGCCTTGAAACTGCAAATTCATAGCCTTCTCTTCTCATTCTTTCAATTAAAATTGCCAAGTGCAATTCTCCACGGCCTGAAACAATCCATTTTCCGTCATCAGTATCTTGGACTCTTAAAGCTACGTCGGTTTCTATTTCTTTAAACAATCTTGCCCCGATTTGTCTTGAAGTTGAAAATTCTCCTTCTTGCCCTGCAAATGGAGAGGTGTTAACCATAAAAGTCATTTTAACTGTCGGCTCTTCAATGTTAATTAATGGCAAGGCTTCTGGATTTTCTGGGTCGGCAATCGTTTCACCGATCGTTGCATCTGAAATTCCGGCGATTGCGCAAATATCTCCTGCTTTTATTTTTTCGGCTTCCATTCTGGCTAATCCCGAAAAAGTCATTAAGGAAGTTATTTTACATTTTTTAATCTCTCCTTCTCTATTTATGTGGACAATTTCCTGATTAGCTTTTACGATTCCACTGTAAACTCTGCCAATTGCAATTCTGCCCTTAAAATTATCTGCAGAAATTGAAGTTACCAGCACTTGCAAAGGTTTTTCTGCATCTGCAATTGGGGATGGAATGTGTTCAACAATAGCATCAAAAACTGGATTGATATTTTCCATTTTATTTAAATCAGGTTCTAATCCTGCTTTTCCGTCACGGCCTGACGCATATATTACAGGAAAATTGAGTGAATGTTCGCCAGCTCCCAATTCCAAAAATAATTCTAAAGTTGCTTCCAAAGCAAACTCTGGCCTGGCGCCCTGCTTGTCTATTTTATTTATCACCACAATAATTTTGTGGCCCATTTCTAAAGCTTTTTTGAGTACAAATCTTGTCTGAGGCATAGGCCCCTCTTTTGCGTCAACTAAAAGCAAACAGCCGTCTGCCATATTTAAAACTCTTTCTACCTCGCCTCCAAAATCTGCGTGGCCAGGAGTATCAATTATATTTATTTTAATATCGCCATACATTACTGACGCATTTTTTGAAAAAATGGTAATCCCTCTTTCTCTTTCAAGTTCGTTGCTGTCCATAATCATTTCCCGATTAATAACATCCTTATTCAAATGAGTTTTTGACTGACGCAAAAGCGCGTCCACCAGTGTAGTTTTTCCATGGTCAACGTGAGCAATTATTGCAATGTTTCTAATGTTTTTCATAAAAACTAATTATACAACAAAAAATGGTCTAAGTCAAATCAAAAAACCCCCGTAACCGGGGATTTTTTGATTTGATAAACAATTTTTACCAGCGGTCGCCTCCGCCTGTTCTTGGAGCCCGTGGCTCCATTGGTTTTGCTTCGTTTACTTTAATGGTTCTTCCATCAAGCTCTTTGCCATCGAATGCTTCAATAGCTTTTTTTGCTTCTTCGTCAGTAGACATTTCCACAAATCCGAAACCTTTTGAACGGTTAGTCATCTTGTCTGTGATGATTGTGGCCGATTCAACTGTTCCAGCTTGCGCAAAAGTATCCTTCAAAGTAGCTTCAGTGGTGTCGTAAGACAACCCGCCTACATATAATTTCTTTGCCATGATTTTTTAATAATTAGTTAATAATAAGTAAGCCGACCTGCTATTAAGGCTTACTTTTAACAGAAACCTAATAGAAACTTACATTATTATATTAACACGATATTCAAAAAGATACAAGCAACCTTTTTTTTGGCTACTTCTTGAAAAAATCGTTGAGGCACTTTTCAAATTTTTCTAAATCTTTGTTTTTTACTCGGAAACCCGATGCTTGGGCATGGCCTCCATAGGTTAAAAGAAAATCTGAACAGGTTTTCATTGCCTCAACTGAATTAGTGCCTTTTGGATTTCTCACAGAGCCGCAGCTTTCTTGATCCATTTTTTTATAAATAAATGCCGGCTTGTTATATTTTTGGCAGATTGTAGATGCAACAGAACCAGCTAATATTAAATGCCACGAAGGATCGCCTTCAAAAATTATCGGCTCGTCCGGTTTTTGCGAGACGCGCCTTTCTATTTCCTGTATAATATTTTTAACCTGCTGCTGTTTATATCTGTTTTTATCAATTAATTTCTGCGCCGTCTCTTTGCATTTTCGCTTATCAGAGCAGATTAAAAGAGAATAGGATTCATTTTCAAAATTAACTGATTCTGCCGCGTTTAAGGCTGAAATAATTTTTCCCAAAGAGCCCTCAAAAACAGCGCCCTCGCCTAAAATATCTAAAAAAGCCCGCAAAGCCGGACGAAAAGTGTTTTTTAAAGACCTTAAGCCTTCTTCAATAATTTTTTCATTTTGGTCAACCTGAGGGACCATATCAGCTATTGTGCCCAAAGCAGATAACTCCAAAAAACTATTTTTTAAATTTTGCGAAAGATTATCTTGCAATAATTCTCCGCAAAGATTAAAAGTAATGCCCACGTTGGCTAATCCCTTGAAGGGATAATCGTCTGCTGGCTGTTTTGGGTCAACAACAATAGATGCATTTGGTATTCCGCTTAATGTTTCGTGATGGTCAACAATAAGAATCTCAAATCCCATTTTATTTGCCACGTCAACTTCATTAATGTTTCCAATGCCAAGGTCTAAAGTTATCAAAAGCGCCGGCGCTTTGTCTTTTAAAGTATTTAAGGCGTTTAAATTTATGCCGTAGCCGTCGTTTTCCCTGTCGGGAAAAAAAGCTGAATCTATCTGCCCTCCCAAGCTCTTAATCGCCTCTTCTAATATGACAACAGAAGAAATACCGTCTAAATCAGAGTCCCCATACAAAATAATGCGCTCGTTATTGGCGACCGCTTGTTTTATTCTCTCTGCAGCTTTTTCTAAATTTTTTATCTTTACCGGCATAAATTGATTTTCTATTTTTCTAAAGCTTTGATGCCCGGAAGCATTTCGCCTGCCAGATATTCCAGCATTGCGCCTCCGCCGCCAGAAACATGGCTGAACTGTTGAATTATACCTTTTTTGTTTAAAAATTCAATGGTCTCGCCGCCGCCAACGACAGAAAAAGCATTGCTTTCTATTATGGATTGAGCTATAGCTAAAGTTCCCTTCTCATACATTTGGTCTTCAAATTTTCCGAAAGGCCCGTTCCATAAAATAGTTTTTGCCTGCATTATCTTTGCGCGAAACATTTCTATGGTTTTTTCATCAATATCAAGCGCGTCTAAGGAATCAATCGGGCCGAATATTTTTTCTGGATGCGAAAATTGGATATTTTTTTCTATTAATTCTTTTTTGATAAGACCGCTTATTATAACTTGGTCAGCTATTTTTGAAATATTTTCAATAAGTTTAGATTTTGTTTCCACTTTTTTTCCGCCGATTACAACTACCATTGGTTTTTCCGGCTTAAATAAAATTTTATTTAAGTTGTCTATCTCTTTTTCTAATAACAAGCCCATACAGCATGGCAGATACTGGGGCACTCCTGTGATTGACGCATGGTCTCTGTGGCAAACTGAAAAAGCGTCGTTGACATAAATATCGCCCAGATACGAAAGTTTTTTGGCAAAATCTGGATCGGCTTTTGTTTCCTCTTTATGAAACCTTAAGTTTTCTAAAAGTAAAATCCTTCCTGGCTCTAATGCATTGCTTTGGCTTTCAACTTCCGGACCAACGCAATTATTTGCTTTTATAACAGGGGTCTCTAAGCAAGCTGAAAGCTCCTCGCCTATCTTGTTCAGATTAAATCTCGGCAAAACCACCCCCGTGCTTTGAGGGTCTAAGTGGCTCATTAAAATTATTTTAGCCCTGTTCTCCCTCAAGTATTTTATTGTCGACAAGGCCTGTTTAATCTTAAAATTATCTAAAATATTTCCGCCGTCATCTAAAGGAACGTTAAAATCGCATCTTACCAGGACGCGCTTGT
>CAZGLJ010000018.1:0-10565 GCA_964526025.1 uncultured Candidatus Saccharibacteria bacterium
TTGTACATTAATAATATTAAAATTCCGTCAATGCCTATAAAAATTCCTCCGACAAAAGATATTACGCCGATAAAAGACCTTAATCCCAGCAAAAAAAGTATTAAGGGCAATGAGCAGACTATTATAACTGCATGATTTTTTTTAATGCCTAAATCATACATAAAACTTTTTTTAAGGATAAGAGACAAAGACAAAAAGGCGTTAAAGGTTATTATAGCTCCTGCAAGAAACCCAAAAACCGCAAATCCTCCGGTTAAAATATTTTTAAGTCCGGCCAAAGCCGAATCTGTTGTTTGACTTCCTGTAATGCCCAGAATCAAAAGCATAAATAAACAATATATAAAAGCTGGCACCAAAACAGATATTATAATAATTTTTTTCATATTCTTTTTATCGCCCCTAACCATTTCTTCAACTTCGGGAATCAAGCCCACGCCCCATAAAGAAAAGATAATGGGCCCGTATGGCAAGAAAAAATTTGAAGTTTGAAATTTAAAGTTTGAAATGAGAATATTATCTAAGCTCCAGTTAGAAAATCCTTTGAGCAAAATTAACAATAAAACCGAAAACAAAAGCAATACAGTTGCTAATTCAACTTTAGCAATAGCTTTTATGTCGCAATAAATAAGCGCGGCGGCGGCAACAGAATAAATAAAAACATATAAAAGATAACTGCCGCCGAAAATAGGAGAAAGAGCGTTTGAAAAAAAACTTCCGCCGACAATCAAGTAAACTAAAAGCACGCCAAATCCCCCAAGTGTTGCTGTAATCAAAGAAATCGTTTCGGCCCACTTTCCCAAGTGGAATCCCACAAATCCCGGAATTCTTTTAAAGTCCGGCGTTTTAAGCGCTATCTGGCCGACAATTGAATTGACTACTGCAACCACGCCGGTCAAAAAAACCAAATAAAAAAGCGTTAGCCATATTCCGGCTTTAGATGCGATGTACGGCAGAGAAAAAAAACCAACGCCAATAATACTGCCAGAAAGCACCGAGGCAGGATAAATATATTTTTTAAATATATTTTTCGCAAGCATTGCTATATTTTACCGCGCCCTTCCGTAGCCCGCAAGGGCGAAGGAGGGCCATTAAATAAAAAAACGGACTATGTTGATAAAACAAAAGTGCTCCCAACCAGATTCGAACTGGTGTTACATGGTTGAGAACCATGTGTCCTGGACCGGACTAGACGATGGGAGCTTATTATAAATCTAACATAAAAAATGGTTTTTGTCGATAGAAAAATAATTTGACAAAATATCCTTAAAGGACTATAAAAGATAATAGCGCGGTTCTTTGACATTTAACAAAGGGAGGAAGAACCATGATTATCGGCGTAATTTCCGACACGCACAAAGACCGGGCAAATGCTCTGCCCCATGTTATGGCCGAATTTAAAAAACGCGATGTAGATATTATAATTCATTGCGGAGATATTGAATTACAACATGTCAATCCTGATTTTTTTAACGGATTAGAAGTCATATGCGCTTTAAACCAAGAGCAGCTGGAAAAATTCCCGGTTGGAAACCCGCCGCCAAGATGGAAGTTTACCGCGCCTGGCAAAAGAGTTTTAGATATTCACGGCATACGATGCTATGTCGGACACAGAATGTCTTATGATATCCTAGTTGGGTCTGAAACGGATTTTAGAAAAAAAATAGAGCTGCTAAGAAGAGATTTTGACGGGTTAAGATGGGTTTTTTCCGGACACACCCATCATCAGATCCTTTTTCAAACCCAGCTTGTCAATTTTGTAAATCCTGGCGCCATAGAAGATTCTGTTGACGGATATGAGTTTACAATTATTGACACTAAAACTGACCAGATTGTTTTTTGCCGGATTCCGAAGACAAAATCGACTGAAAATCCTTTTTCGGTCGGCATAATTTCCGATAGTTTAAATATCTCAAAACTGGATGTTAATTTTTGGGAAAAGCTGAAAAAAGAATTCCAGGAAAGAGGAGTAACCTATATTATCCATTGTGGAAATATAGCTTTAGACGATATTGGCCAAAAAGAATTGGCTGATTTCGTAGTTTATTATAGGCTCCGTCCCGACCAAGCAATTCGATCCAATCCAAAAAACTGGCACTTGGTGCCAAAAGATGAGCCGCTTGTCGAAATCGATGGCCGTCAATTCTATATCCATCCAAATCTGGCGCGAATTCTTCTTGAAGAATCAGAAGTGGAGATGCACAAAGAATGCTTAAAAACTCTGGAATCTTATCCAGAAGTAAGCTTTATTCTTTACGGAGGAACCAATGAAACATTTTTAGATGAAGGACCCCGGGCAAGGATTATAAACCCTGGCGATGTCGTTTCAAGCAGGAGCTTCGCAGTGGTCTGTTTGCCAAGGGCAGAAATCACATTTGGACATGTCCCAGTTGACCCTTTGCCTCCCATCTAACAACAAACTAAAAAAAGAGCGCGTAGCGCTCTATTTTTTTGATGCGTCGTAATCGGGCGGAATCTGCCAATAATTTATTATATATTGGGCCAATTCTTTGAAAACCGGAACTGCTGAAAGGCTGGACTGCGGAACCTTAGGGTTGTCTAATTTCACCAAAATTAGAAATTGAGGATTGTATGCGGGACCATAGCCGACAAAACTTTGGATTGTTTTGTCCGGCTCGTATCCTTTTCCGTTTTTAAGAGGAACTTGAGCGGTTCCAGTTTTGCCAGCCAAGTAATAACCAGGAATTTTTGCCACGCCGTTAAAGCCGTTATCCACAACATTAATTAACATTTTTGTTAAATCAGAAATAGTCTTTTGGGAAACAACAGGGTCAGATGTTTTGGGCTTTATGATAATTTCATCCTGGCCGTTTACTATTTTTTCTACAATATATGGTTTTACAATCTTTCCGCCATTAGCGAGCATGGCAAAACCCCTGACAATTTGCATCGGAGTTAATTCAATGCCCTGGCCGAAAGAAGCTGTGGCAAAATTCATGTCTGACCCGGCCCTCAGCACATCGTTGTTAGAATAAACCTCGCCCTGCAAGTCAACGCCTGTCTTTTGGGTAAAACCAAATTTATCAATATAGTCTAAATATGTTTTATGGGAAATCTGCTGGGAGGCAAACACAGCTCCTGTGTTTATTGAGTTTTCCAAAACCTGGGTCATTGTTTGTTCGCCGTAAACTTCGTTAGCGAAATTATGAATTGTTTTTAAGCCAAACTTCACAAACCCTGTATCAACATAAGTCGTATCGGGAGTTATTTTGCCCTCGTTTAAAGCAATAGCCATTGTAAATGGCTTTAAAATAGAACCCGGCTCAAAAAGTTTTTGCACTGCCCCGTTTTGAAAAACATCCAGGTCTTTTTCTTTAGAATATTGATTGGGATTAAAAGACGGAAAATTTGCCAGCGCCAAAATTCTGCCAGAATCGGGCTTTAAAACTATTATCTGGCCCGAGTCTATGTCGTTTTTTTCTTCTTGTTTTTTTAACAGCGATTCTGCCTGAAATTGTATATTGTAATCTATTGTAAGATAAATGTCAGAACCGTCCAAAGACATTTTATTGTTATCTGAAAAAATAGAACCTAGCCCCTTTTTTTTTTCTTTAATGCCTGACTTGCCTTTTAAAATATCCTCATAATAATCTTCCAGGCCGTACTGGCCTGAGCCCTCGCCCCCTAAAAATCCCAGCACCTGGCCGGCAAAATCTCCCTGAGAATAAAATCTTACAGGATTGTTCTGCCAATACAGCCCGTCTAAATTTAGCGCTTTGATTTTGTCTAATTCATCGCTCGTCAAATCTTTTTTTAAAACTATATAAGAATCCTGTGTGTTTATTTCTGAAAGGAGCTGGTCTTCGGTTTGATTAATATATCCGGACAAAACTTTAGCAAAAGCCGGCTTATCTGGAATATCATTAGGGTTGGCAGAGATTGTCCAGGAATCTTTGTTGATGGCTAAATTTTTTGTTTCGCCAGATCCCTTAGTTCCTTTTGTTTGCTGGTTGCTTTGAGAAAATATCTGACCTCGTGCTCCCGTAACGCTTGCAAAACCTGCCTGCTGGCCCAGAGCCTGCGCCTGATACAATTTATGATTTATTATTTGCACAAAAAACAGGCGGCTAATAATAGCTGCCCCGAAAACGACCATTAAGACTAATATTATATTTATTCTCCAGTTTCTGAAGATTTTCATTTCATATTATCTTTTTGCACGGAAGCCACTGAACTGTCTAAAATTTGCACATAGCTTACTGAAATGGTTTTTTGAAAATTCAATTTCTGCGTTTTTGCCAAGACTTGACCCAAAAAATTACTCTCTGCAAAACTAAATTCCAAATCCTTATTTTCTTCAGAAACTAAAGCTAACTGCTTCTCATAACTATTAATTGAATACGACCCTTTGGTTAAATTGATAATCTGATAAATATAAAAAACCAGTAAAAACGAGCATAAAATAAAACCTGTAAAACAAATAATTTTCCAGTTAGCCTGGGGCGCTTTATTGTATATACGAGAATAACTCAATGCTATTGTGGTCATATTTTTATTGCGGCTCTTAACTTGGCTGGCCTCGCGCGAGGATTTTTTCCAAGTTCATTTCTGCCTGCTGTTACGGGGCTTTTAGTTAATATTTTTATTAATCCTTCTTTTTCTTTTTCTCTGAAAAAATTTTTAACAATCCTGTCTTCTAAAGAATGAAAAGATACTACCACCAATCTCCCGAGGGGAGATAGAATTGAAAGCGCCTGAGGTAAAACTTTTTTTATATTTTCAAGTTCATCATTGACTGCAATTCTCAGCGCCTGAAAAGTTCTTGTTGCATAATGGATTTTTTGCCTCCAGTATAACGACGGCGTTGCGTCTTTTATAATTCTTATAAGCTGGAATGTAGTTTTAATCCTTCCTTTTTTTCTCTGGTCTATAATATTTTTTGCAATTTTTTTCGCAAATTTTTCTTCACCGTATTCTTTTAAAATATTTTCAATACGTTCTCGCGGCCATTCATTTACAATTTTCTCTGCTGTCAGATGGTTAGCTTCATCTGAATATCTCATGTCTAAACTCTGGTCCCGCTTGAAAGAAAATCCTTTTTCTGTTCCTTCTAATTGTACAGACGACATCCCCAGGTCCAGCAATATGCCATGGATCTGGCTCCTGCCTGCCGGCAGGCAGGGAAAATTTTTTATTCTAACTATTTCTTGCAAGCTTGCATAGGAATCATTGACTAAAATTATTCTATCTTTGAAATGCGCCTCAAGCCATCTGGCAGATTCAATTTGCTGAGGGTCTAAATCTATCCCCAAAATTTTTCCGTTAGGCCTGTTTTTTTCTAAAATCAGCTCTGTGTGGCCTCCCTCGCCTATTGTGCAGTCAATAAAATTTTCGTTTGGCTTTGGGTCTAAATATTCTAAAACTTCTTTTGTAAGAACTGGAACGTGTGTCATTTTAAATTCCAAGCGAACCTAATTTTGAAACAATTTTATCAACCCCTTTTTCTGCCTTTTTTGTATACGATAACCACTCTTGGCAATCCCATATCTCAACCCTGTTAGACAAACCGCAAATAACCACATCTTTTTTCAAACCGGCGTATTTTTTTAAATAATCCGGGAGCAATACCCTGCCCAATTTGTCTAAACCGACTTCCATAGCTCCAGCTAACATTATTCTGGTAAAACTTCTTGCCTCTGACTGGCTGATTGTTAAATTGCTTAATTTCTCTGACATTATCTTGAATTCCTTTTCTGTGTAAACAACCAGACAGCTTTCAATTCCTTTTGTAATTATCACTTTATCGCCTAGCTCCCCCCTAAATTTTGCCGGCAGGGCCAGACGTTTTTTATTATCAATTGTGTGTTCGTATTGACCTATGAGCATATTTTTGGGGCTTAAAAGTTATTCACATATATTGTCAGTTTTCCCATAGTTATCCACATATTCCCACTTCATCTTATTTATATCCCATTTTATAGGGTTAGGTCAACACCCTTTACTACAAGACTATTTTGTTCGTAAATATATATTTTTCTCCACTGCTTATCCACAGGCGATATTCTAAATAATAAAAAAGCTCCACGAAGTGGAGCCTGAACAAAAGGGCTAATAGCCAATTTCTATACCAGAGAGCATAAAATCTCTAACGCCTTGTGAACTTAAACAATCTATTGCCTCTTGAATGTTGTCAAACTACCTATAATGTCGCTATCCGCGTATTCAGGGTATTGCACCCAAAGTATATTAACTTCATAAAAACTGTTTTTCATGCCCAGTATTTGGCCAACGCACCAGCCTCTTCCAGCCAAAGGTTTGGTTGGAATAATAAATTTTCCATCGCGGTTTTCGCACATAGCGCACCTCCTTTGGATTGTGAATGTGCCGCAAAAGAAAAATCCTCCGCCAGGAGGATTTTTGATTTTTGTGTTTTTTAATTTTTTATTTATCAAAACCTCCTGGACTTTTATCCAACAAAAGCAAGCTTAACAATAAGTTTGCCAAAAGGTTCTTATCTAATTTTTTTCTATTTACTTCCATTATATTTTTACTTTATCACTTTCAGAGATGCTGTCAATGCCATTGACAATCAACTCAAAAGTTTCCGGGTTTATTTCTATTTTGTCTCCCTTTTTTATTTTATCTGAAAGCAAAGCTTCAGCAACGACGTTTTCCACTTTATCCTGTATCACCCTTCGCATCTCCCTGGCGCCGAATTCGGGTTTGTAAGAAAGCTCAACAATTTTTTCTTTTAAGAGCTCTGTAATTTCAAAATCAATTTCTTTTTCTTTTAAAGATTTTTTAAGAGAGTTTAACATTAAGGCTGAAATCTGCAGCAAATTTTCTTTTGTTAACGGATGGAAAATTATTGCAGCGTCAAAGCGATTGATGAATTCCGGCTTAAAAATATTTTTTTTGAAAAGCTCTGCTAAAATTTTATCTTTTTCAAGTTTTTTTCCAGATTCGACTTCCTTAAAAATCATGGCTGAACCCGCGTTGGAAGTGCAAATAATTATTGTATTGGTAAAGACAACTTTCCTTCCTTGGCCGTCTGTGATATGGCCTTCATCTAAAACCTGCAAAAATAAATTTAGAATATCAGGATATGCTTTTTCAATTTCATCTAATAAAATTAGAGTGAAAGGAGTTTCTCTAACCGGCGTTGTCAAAAGACCCTGTATTTCCACAGGAGAAGTTGCTCCAATTAAGCGCGGAATGTCTGAAACTGCCTGGAATTCTGACATATCAAGCCGTATCATTTTTTCCACTCCGCCAAAATAAATTTCAGCCAATGCTTTCGAGGTTTCTGTTTTCCCAACGCCAGTGGGCCCTAAAAATAAAAATGTTCCCATCGGCCTTGATTTCGGCCCTATACCGGCCCGCGCCCTTCGCATCGCAATAGAAACTTGGCTTACCGACTCTTCTTGGTTTACAATTTTCTGGTGGATTAAATTTTCTAAATTAAGCAGGGTTTCTTTTTCTTTTACTTCCATTTTGCCAACTGGAATTTCTGTTTTTTTAGATATGATTTCAGCAACATGATGAGGAAGGACTGTCTTTTCCTGCCTGCCGGCAGGCAGGTCTTTTAGGGTCTGCGCATACACCGCAACTTCATCTAAAATATCAAGCGCTTTTTTGGGAAAAGGCAAACTGGGCATATATTTCGTTGTTAGATTAACAATTTCCCTGATTGAAGGATATAATACAAGCATTTTATTTTTATGCTCCAATTCCAAAGCATAATCTTGCAAAATCCTGATTGTCTCAGCTTCTGACACTTCAGACACCTCTACCTTCCTGAAAAATTCTGCAAAAGATGGGTTGTCTTGTATATTTTTCCAGAGCCCATCATAACTTGTTATCCCGACAAACTGAAAGCTGGGTATGGATAAATATTTAGAAAGTATACCGGAAATATCAACAGCTCCCGGCTTTTGGACTTTTTGGCCCACAAAATTTTCAAGGTCGTCTATGACTAAAATAACGTTTCCTGCCGCCAAAACTTCTCTGAATATCTGGTCTAATGTGGTTTCCAATTTTTCAAAATTTTGTATGCCAGCTGACAATAAAACTACATCTAATTCTACCACTCTTTTATTGTTTAGCTCTGGCAAAGAATTTCCCAAATAACATTTTTGGGCCAAAGCCTCAACTATGCTTTTTCTGCCGGTGCCCGGCTCGCCCACTATTAAAGCATTGCTTAAATTAGACCTGGCTAAAATCATTTCTGTTTCTTCTATTTCTTTTTTATGGCCTATTATTTCTTTAAAAATCCATTTTGAAACAATCTTCCGCCAGTCAGTGGAATATTGGTCCAATGTGATAGTGTATCCCGAGGCCCAGTCTTTTCCCACAGAGCCCTGCCTTGCCAAATTTTCATAAGTCCAGAATTTTTTACTTCTTTCCAGAGAGTCTTTTGCGGAATCCAGCCACAAAGTTATATTTTCAACGTCCGCTGTTTTCAAATCGTAATCCATTAAAACTTTTTTAAAAAACTCGTTATTTTTTGCCAAAGCTACTAAAATCTCTTTCTCGCCTATTGTTTTGTGTCCCCTAAAATTAGAAATATTTGCAGCTTCAATTATTGTTTTTTGAAAATCTTCAGAGAATAATTTTGAATCTTCATTTTTTTGCATTTTCTCTAAATAATTTTTAAGGTCGTCTTGGAGTTTTTTGATATCTAAACCTAATCTAAAAGCAATTATGGCTATGTCCTTGCTGACCTTTGAGGCAGAATAAAAAAGCGAAGCTGAATTAACCGGAATTTTTCTTTTTTTGCAAAAACTTATTGCGTCTCTTGTAATTTTTGCCGAATTAAAACTTAAAAATTCAGCTAAATTGTAATCATTTAAATTAGAAATCGCCTCCGAAAGGTTAAAAGGCAAGTCTGGTTTTTTAATTTTTAAATTTTTAAATAAAGAAATATTCCAAAAAATAAGAAAAGAAACCAGAGACAGAATAACTAGTCTTATTGCTAAATATGAAGAAAAATATCCAAAAAAAGAAAGAAATATAGAGGCCAAAGAGAGAATAAATAAAAATAAAAATAGCTGGCTCAAAAAATCAGTAAGCCCAAAAAGAAAAAATCTTTCTCTTTTTACCGCCTGTAAAACCGCCGTATTTTTAATATCGAAATTAAAGGCCATTTAAAAAAGTAAAACGAATAAAATCCCAAAAATTATAATAAACGGAACCAATATCCATCCAATAAAAATAACCAAACCGGTGATGATAACTAAAATCTGAAATAAAATTCCAATTATAATTAAAACAATCCTTACAAGCGCTCCCAGTATCCTTGAAAAAGTATTTGAAATAAAGGTATTAAAGAATTCTGCTATATCAAATCCTTTTGGGTATCTCCAGTTATATCTCCTCCAAGGAGCAAAAAAAGTTTTTAGAAGCAGGGGCAAGGAAAAAAGATTTGCGGCAAACATTAAATAATTTTTCCAAATTTGCAGCAAAAATCTAGGCGCCTCGTAAAACTGCCAAAAAAACCATAAAGAAAAAATATTTTGTTCTCTGACTGCCTTCATCAATTATTAAACTATTTTAATTAATTTTACACCAATTGAAGCTATCGTTCCGCCGGCAAAAATTAAAATAAATGCGAAAAACGACCATGCTACCAGATTAAAAATTTTAGGCAGTATTTCCGGAGGCAAAACCTGGCCGATTTGCTGATTTACGACATTTTGCATCTGACCTTGCAAATCAAGGGGCTCTGTGCTTTTTTCTAAAGCGCTTTGGAAACTAGATACCTTGAAAATTACTGGAGGCAAAGCTTTGCCTGTAAAAATACTATACGATTGAGAAACCATAAAAACTATCAAAGCCAATCCAGCAATTAATAAAACATATCCTATTATTTTATTTAAAAACGTCATCGTTTAATAGCTCTTGGCGGATGTCCTCAGGAATCGGAATTTCCTCCCCGGGCTTAGAAACTCCCGGATACCGCCAAGCGCTAATTATTTTTCTTAAATCTTTTACATCTTTATACATCAGCCAAATCTCTCCCAAAGCTTTTTTATTTTTTTGTAAACTATTTGAATAGGACTTATTTGTTTTCATCACCGCAGTAGTCCCGGGCACAATCCCCTGCTCCTTTCTTTCAGGCCGGTAAAGTATACCTAGCAGCTTTTGTTTTGAAAGCCCGTACTGCTTCATTTTTATTTTAGAATGCTCGGTCCAAAAAAATTTCATAAAAGAAGCTGCCATAAAATTTATGGGCGTAGAAGGTATCGAACCTTCGACCTCTTCGATGTGAACGAAGCGCTCTGCCACTGAGCTATACGCCCTCCAAATAATTTTTTAATCTCCTTTTTAAATATCCCCTTCCAAAACCTGTTTTCAATTGTTTTTCTCTTTCAGTTGCATCTTTTTTTGATATAGATGCTTCGTAATAAACCAATAATTTATCCGCCATCCTATAAGTAGTATGTGTTTTTCCAAGCTTGTGTTCTAATACTCGACGCTTTAAATCGTTAGTAAAACCGACATAAAATGTTTTTCTATTTTTATCGTAAAAAGCGTAAACGTAAAACATAAAATTTTGCTCCCCGCCCAAAATCGCCTTTGGCGATATTGTTGCGGGCCTGCCAAAA
>CAZGLJ010000018.1:10575-12495 GCA_964526025.1 uncultured Candidatus Saccharibacteria bacterium
CTTTTGGCGGGTACCAGCTGAGCTAAATGCCCATTAAACAATTTTACCATTTTTCGTATAATAAAACAGCCCCGCCATGGCGGGGCTGTTTTAAATATCTCTATTTAATTTCAACTTTGGCTCCTGCTGCTGTAAATTTCTTTGCAATTTCATCTGCTTCCTCTTTTTTTACTCCCTCCTTAATCATCTGGACTGTTCCTGCGGCTGCGGCATCGACTAAATCTTTTGATTCTTTCAGTCCTTTTGCAGTCACATCCCTGACAACTTTAATAACTTCAATTTTCTGGGCTCCGACTTCTTTTAATTCAACATTAAAAGATGTTTTCTCTTCAGCCGGAGCAACTGCGGCTGTGGCAACTGCCACCGGAGCGGCCGCTGAAACACCGAATTTATCTTCTAAAACCTTCACCAGTTCTGCCAATTCTACAATTGGCATCTTCTCTATTTCGGTTACCAGTTTTTGAAATTTTTCTGGAACTCCTGCCTGCGCAGGCAGGTCTGCTTTTGTTTCTTCTGCCATGTTAATTTTATTAATTATTATTTTTTTCTTTATTTTCTCTTATTTTATCTAATACTCTCACAAAGCTTGCCATTGAGCTGGAGAGAGAGCCGACCAATCTGCCCAATAATTCATTTCTTGGCGGTATGCTGGCTAAAAATAATACTCTTTCTTTTTCAATAAATTTATTTTCAAAAATACCGCCTAAAATTTTGAAAGTTTGGTGGGTCTCGCCAAACTTATTTGAAATTCTTGCTGGAGCTACTTCGTCTTCAATGCCTAAAACCAAAGCCATTTGTCCAGGAACATTCTTTTTGATTTTATTCCAGAAAGAAATATTTGACTGGCCGAAAGCAATTCTTAATAATGTTTTTTTTGCAATCTTTAAATTGCATCCTGCATCTTTTAAACTTTTTCTCAAACTAAACATATCCTTTGACGGGACTTTATTAAAATCGACAAAAATCATTGATTTTTGCTTTGAAATCTTATCTTTTAAATCTTTTATCTGTTTTTGTTTTTGCTCCTTTGTTAATGCCATAAAAAAAATCTGCTTGTGCAGACAACGAAATACAAAACAACAGAAAATCTGTTATTAATATGCCTCGGCAGGATTTATTCCCTCCATAAACTCAGGATACCTGCTGTCTGCGGACTTTTTATTAATATTATATATCTTAATCTATCTTGTTTTATATGTCAAGCGGCCGCGGCTAATCTAAGTATTTTGCTTTAGCGCTATTGTGCTCTTCTAGGGTTTTGCTGAATATTGTTGTGCCATCTGACAGATAATACCAATATGGAGAATCTTTCGGATTTAATGCGGCTACCATAGATTCCATTCCGGGATTAGAAATTGGCCCTTTCGGCAGACCCTTATATTTATACGTATTATATGGCGAATCTATTTTTGTGTCTTTTATTAAAACGCCGGGGTCATTTTTATCTGTAATGTAATTCACTGTTGCGTCTATCTGCAATGGCATTCCGGCACCTATCCTCTTCCATAAAATGCCAGAAACAATTTTTTTATCATTTAAAGTCCTTACCTCTTTTTCAATCATTGAGGCCATTGTTATTATATCAAAAACAGATTTTTTTTGCTCTTGAATTTGCGCCTGCAAATCAGCTGTCAGTTTTTTTTCAAAATTTGACAGCATTGTTATTATAATTTCTTCGCAATTCCCGTTTTCTGAAACTTCATAAGTGTCTGGAAAAAGAAACCCATCCAAACCAATATCTTTGGGCTTATCTTTTAAAAAGCCGAACTCGCCGGAATAATCTTTACTTGCTAATTGAATAAAATCATCTTTTCTGCACACTTCTTTAGATTCTAAATATTCTCCTATATCTTCTATGTCCCAACCCTCAAAAATTACGATTTTCTCTTTTGTTACGTCCCCTTGCGCCATCTTTTTTGC
>CAZGLJ010000019.1:0-11934 GCA_964526025.1 uncultured Candidatus Saccharibacteria bacterium
AATAATCCACGCGTTTTCCTAAAAGATTCTGCCTGAACCTTCCCTGTTTTCCAGCTAACATGGCAGCCAAAGATTTTAATAATCTCTTTCCTCCTGTGGTGGCAGTAGTTGTAACTCCCTTTCTCATTTCATTATCAATTAAAGCGTCAACGGCTTCCTGCAGCATTCTTTTTTCATTCCTTACAATTACTGACGGAGCCGAAATTTCCTGCAAATATTTCAAGCGGTTGTTTCTATTAATAACCCTTCTATATAAATCATTTAAATCAGAAGAGGCATACCTTCCGCCGTCCAGCTGGACCATAGGCCTTAAATCAGGAGGCAAAACTGGCAGAACATCTAAAAACATCCATTCTGGCCTTACGCCTGCTTTTAACATTCCTTGGAAAAGCTTTAATCTCCTTAAAACTTTTTTTCTCATTGCGGGCGGAGCCTCTTTGGCTTCCTTCGCCAATTCGTCAGCTTCCTTTTTTAAATCTACTTTCGTAAATATCTCTCTTACGCTTTCAGCTCCGGTTCCTGCCTCAAACACTTCGCCATATTTTAAAGATAACGTATGGTAAATAACCTCAGATAAAATTTTAAGCGGTTTTATTTCCAAAACTTCTTCTTTCGCTTTTTCTCTTGCCTGTTTTAAGTCGTTTTTGGCCGCCTCTGTTTTTTCTTTTTTAACTTTTGCTTTATATTCCTGTTCAATTGCTTTTAAAATTCTGTCTCGGGCTTGCGAATCAATTTTGGTAACGATATATGAAGAAAAATAAATAACTTTTTCTAACTGCTGAGAAGACTTATTTAAAACCAAACCCATTCTTGAAGGAACTCCCCTTAAAAACCAGATATGCGAAACCGGAGCATAAAGTTTTATGTGCGCCATTCTTTCACGCCTTACAGAAGACTTTGTAACCTCAACTCCGCACCTGTCGCAGACAACCCCTTTGTATCTTATTCTTTTGTATTTTCCGCAGGCGCATTCATAATCTTTTTCCGGGCCAAAAATCCTTTCGTCAAAAAGCCCGTCCTTTTCAGGCTTCTGGGTTCTGTAATTAATTGTTTCTGGCTTTGTAACCTCGCCATGAGACCAGGACATAATATCCTCGGGCGACGCCAGCTTTATCCTTATTGATTCTAAGTCTAATACACGCATGGGTTTAGTTTGTTAATTACTAATTTCTAACCTCAAATTATTATGCAGGATTTTTTAATTTATTTATCCCAATAATACTTCCCATTATTTCTAATATTCCGCCTATGTGCCAGGTTATCAGGCTTAAAATTCCCATAATAATAATTACTGTGTAAGTTTTTTTAGTTGGATTTTTAGCGGATTTTATTACAAAAAATACTAAAATAATACTTATCAACAAGCCCCAAAAAACTGGAACTAACGCATGCTCAATGGACAAATCATTGATAGTCAAAATACCACCGCTAAAAAATTTGGCAAAAAAATTATAGCCTTTTGGTTGCAATCTCATCAAGATCCAGACTACCCATATTCCGTATAACAAGCCGAAAAGATCTGTTAAAAAACCTATTAAAATGAGAACAAACGGAATTTTAAATTGCATATTTTTACAAATTTAATAATAATTTTTATTTTTGAGACTCTTGACAAGGGTGTATGAAAGGTATAAGATTAAGGTAGTTTTCGGGCAGTGTCACATTCGAAAGAATGGAACCAGAAACAACATCTTTTTAATCGGAGGTGTTGTTTTTTATTCTGTTGTTGTATAATTGTAATTGCGGAGGCGCGGGAGGTTGAAGTCAGACGGTTCTGACCATTGCCCGAAAAACAATTGGTTCTATTCACTTAGAATGTGGCTCGACACCACCGACCTCCGTATCAAAAAATCTGCCATATCGGCGGATTTTTTGTTTATTTTTTGTCTTCTTTCTTTTCTTTACGGTCATCAAATTCTCTTTCCATGCGCGGTTTTTCTTTTACTTCAACTGCCATGCCGAGAGATTTTAATTCAGCAACAAGTAAATTGAATGATGCCGGGATGTTTGGATTTCTTATTGGCTCGCCTTTCAAAATTGATTCATATGCCGCTGCCCTTCCTTGCACATCATCTGACTTTATGGTCAACATTTCTTGCAAAGTGTGGGCAACTCCATAGCCTTCCAAAGCCCAGACTTCCATTTCCCCGAACCTCTGGCCTCCGAATTGGGCTTTTCCTCCCAATGGCTGCTGGGTAATTAGCGAGTAAGGCCCGATTGATCTTGCGTGAACTTTGTCATCAACCATATGGATAAGCTTCATCACATACATATAGCCGACAGTAATTGGTTTTGGAAAAGGAAGTCCTGTCCTGCCGTCGTACAATGTGACTTGTCCGGATTCTGGCAGACCAGCTTCTTTTAATTCTCTTTTTATATCTTCTTTATCAGCTCCCAGCAATGCAGGGGAAATCGCTAGATAGTTTAATTTATGGGCGGCCCAGCCCAAATGAGTTTCTAAAATTTGTCCTATATTCATACGAGACGGAACAGATAAGGGAGAAATTACCAAGTCAATAGGAGTTCCGTCAGCTAAAAACGGCATTTCAGCTTCAGGTAAAATTTTTGAAACAACTCCCTTATTTCCGTGGCGTCCCACTAATTTATCTCCAACTTTAACTTTTCTGGTTTCAGCCACTTCAACTTGGATTCTTTTTATGACTCCAGGCTCTAATTTATGGCCTAATTCTCTTGAAAATATTTTTACATTGACAACTTTTCCTTTTTTGCCATGCTCCATTCTCAAAGAAGAATCTTTTACATCTTTTGCTTTTTCGCCGAAAATCGCCCTAAGCAATCTTTCTTCCGGAGTTAATTCTGCCTCGCCTTTTGGCGAAATTTTTCCAACTAAAATATCATTGGGGCCAACTTCAGCCCCCACTCTTACGATTCCTTCTTCGTCTAAATCTTTTAATTTTTCTTCGCCAACATTAGGAATGTCAGAAGTTGTAACCTCTGGCCCTAATTTTGTTTCCCTGACGTCGCAGGTAAAATCTTCAATGTGAATTGATGTAAACTCATCTTCTTTTACTAATTTTTCTGAAATACAAATTGAGTCTTCAAAACCTCCTCCTCTTAAAGGTAAAAAGCAAACTAAAATATTTCTGCCTAAAGCCAACCTGCCTTGAGAAATAGCAGCGCCATCAGCTAATACATCTCCTTTTTTAATTTTTTCTCCCTTCTCAACTATCGGGCGCTGATGAAAACAGGAATACTGGTTGGTTCTTACAAATGTCTGCAACTCATAATCTTCTTCTCTTTTTTTACCTGAGATGTCGTACTGGACCTTGATGTGCTGCGCATCTGCTTCTTTTACAACTCCTGGAGCTTGGGCTAAAATTACCTGGCCCGAATCGCGAGCAACATTTCTTTCAGTTCCTGTTCCGACCAAAGGAGCCTCTGGCCTTATTAAAGGAACTGCCTGGCGCTGCATATTAGAGCCCATCAAAGCCCTGGAAGCGTCGTCATGGTTTAGAAATGGAATTAAAGAAGTGGCCACTGAAATAAATTGCTTTGAAGAAACGTCAATGTAATCAATTTTCAAAACCTCGACTTCTTCTGGCTCGCCTTTTACTCTTGCCTCAACTTTGTCTGGCGGAATTTCAGGAAGAATTTTTCCTGATTCGGTTAAAGGAATTGAAGCAGGAGCAATATTATACCTTTCCTCTTCTTGAGCTGAAAGATAATCAATTTCATCAGTAACTTTTCCATTTTTTACTTTAAAATAAGGGGCTTCAATAAAACCATAAGGATTTATCCTGGCAAAAGATGCCAAGTGCCCAACCAAACCAACGTTAGGGCCTTCTGGCGTTTCAATAGGACAAATTCTGCCGTAGTGAGACGGCTGGACATCTCTTACTTCAAAGCCTGCCCTTTCTCTTGTTAAACCTCCCGGGCCTGTCGTGGTCAGTCTTCTCTTATGCTCTAATTCTGCTAATGGATTTTCGTTATCCATAAACTGGGAAAACTGGGAAGAAGTAAAAAATTCTTTTGTAACTGCCATTAACGGCCTTGGGTTTATTAACTGAATAGGGGTTATGGTATCCACTTCCAATGTAGACATCTTATCTTTTATAATCCTTTCCATGCGCATTAAACCAACTCTTAATCTGTTTTGCAAAAGTTCAGATAAGGTCCTTACTCTCCTGTTTCCTAAATGGTCAACCTGGTCAGGTTTTCCATTAGGATCGTTATTCAATCTTATAACTTCTTTCACGACTTCAATAATATCCTGCAGCTTTAACGTTCTTTCTTCTTTTAAAACATCTTTGTCTCCGCCTGCGCGGGCAGGTTTCTTACTGCCAGCTAACTGCGGCAATCTCTGCCAGGTTTTCCATCTGCCTACTTTTGACAAGTCATACCTGTCAAAATTAAAAAACATATTAAATATTAAATCCTGCGCAGTATCTGGGGTAACTAAATCTCCTGGCCTTAATCTTCTGTAAACTTCCACTAATGCTTCTTTCTGGTCTTTACATATGTCTCTTCTTAGAGTTTCTTTTATATATTTTATTTCTCCTGTGTCTATATTTTTAAATTCTTTTTCAACCTTGTCTGTGCCGTCCAATCCTAATGCCATTAGCAAAGTTGTTGCTGGAACCTTTCTCTTCCTGTTTATTTTAACGCCAATAAAACCTGAATCTTCTGTTTCAAATTCAAGCCAGGCGCCTCTATTGGGAATTATTTTAGCTCCAAAATAATTCTTGCCCCTCCATGGCCTCATAGTAAAAAAAGCTCCGGGAGAACGGATAAGCTGGGAAACTACAACACGTTCTACTCCATTCACAACAAAAGTTCCCCTTTCCGTCATGATTGGAAAATCAGCTAAAAATACTTCCTGCTCCTTTACTTCTTTCGTTTTCAGGTTTGCTAATTTTATTTTTACCCTTAAAGGAGCTTCGAGAGAATCATTATTTTTCTTTGCCTCCAAACCATTTTTATAATTCGGCTTGCCAAGCTTATAATCTAAGAACCAAAACTCCAATTCTTTTCCTGTGTAATCTCTAATGGGAGAAATTTCCTGGAAAAGCTCTTTTACGCGGACTTGCCAAAAATCATCCCATGTTTGTCTTTGCATGGTCAAAAGGTGGGGAGTAGAAAAAGAAAGCTTAGATTTTGAAAAGTTTTTTACTTTATGTATAATTTCAGCCATTGTTAATTTTTAATTATTAAAAAATATACAAATTAAAAACACAAAATACCCTAATAGTTTAGGGTATTGCCTCTGCCCTTCAAAAAAATAATTTCCCGCGCATTAAAAAATAGCCGGGCAGAGGTTTTTGATTTTACCTAGAGTAAAGTGGCCACTTGCTTATTTAGATAAACTATATATAGTATAGTCCCTGTGACTAATAATGTCAATAGTTTTAACATTATCTTCTTGTTTTTATGCTTTGCAGAATGCCCAGCGCAACAAAGTTTCCGATAAGGCCCGACCCTCCATAACTGATAAATGGCAGATAAATGCCAACGACCGGCAGCAAAGAAAGGTTCATCCCTATATTAATAAAAAACTGGATAATAAGAATAATTGCAAATCCAGAGGCAAAAAGCCGCGAGAAATTGGATTGAGAGTTAATGGCAATTTTTAAGACCCGCCAGAGCAAAAGTCCATACACTACAAAAAGAGCTAACACCCCTGACAAGCCCCACTCTTCTGCTATTACGGAAAAAACAAAATCAGTATGTGGCTCTGGCAAAAATCCATATTGAACTTCAGAACCCTTGGCAAGCCCCTGGCCCAAAATTTGGCCAGAGCCGATTGCAACTTTCGCCTGTTCCTGGCTCCAGGAAGCGCCTAATGGATCATATGGAAAAATAAAAGAAATAATTCTGCCTTTTTGGTAGTCTTGCAATAAAAAATTCCATGAAATTGTCACAGCCAAAATAAAACATAATAAAATAACTAGAAAATGATTTATTTTAATCCCAGAAATAAACAATATACCTATCCATATTAACAATAGAACCATTGTCCCGCCTAAATCGGGCTTTATAAAAATTAACAGCGCAGGAAAAAAAACATACAATCCTGAAAAAATAATATGCCTGAATTTATACATTTCAACATGCCTCATCGAGAAATACTTTGCCAATAAAATCACCATAACAATTTTTGTCGGCTCGATGGGGTCTAAGGATAAAAGTCCTATCTTATACCAGCCCCTTGTGCCCCTGATTACGGGCGCAAAAAAATAAAGTCCGGCCAGTAAAATCAGACACAAACCATATAAAACTAAAATTAAAGAAGAGTTATTTCTCAAGAGCCTGTAATCAAAAAAACTTATAAAAACCATCAGCAAAAAACCTGCAACAAAAAAGATAATCTGCTTTTGAAGATTTAAAAAATTATCCTTAGCTATTGAGGTGCTGTAAATTGCAGCCAGCCCAAAACTTACAAGCAAAACTGCAAAAATTATAATGCCCCAGTCCAGTTTTCTTAAATGGCTTGTTAAGGCGCTCATTTTATAATTTTCAAAAATTCCTGTTCTGAAATTATTTTAACTCCAAGTTTTTTTGCCTTTTTAACTTTACTTCCAGGCTCTGACCCTGCCACAACGTAATTCGTTTTTGAAGATACAAATTCAGAAATGTTTCCGCCCAATTCTCTTATTTTTGCCTTTGCTTCATCTCGCGTCATGGTTTCCAATCCGCCGGTTAAAACAAATATCCTGCCTTTCAATTTCAAATTTTGGATTTTGGATTTTGGATTTTGGATTTTAACAAATTTTTGGAGTTTCTCTAAAAATTTGAGATTATCTCTATTATTAAACCAGTCATAAATTGATTTTGCCACAACAGGGCCGATATTTAAAATTGGATATATAGCTTCAAGCTTTGCATCTCTTATTTTTCTAATAGAGCCGAAATGTCTTGCCAAATCAATGGCGGTTTGGTCGCCGACATTCCTAATTCCCAAAGCATAAATAAATCTTGGCAAAGTTATCTCTTTTTTTTCTGAAACTGATTTTATTAAATTTTCTGCAGATTTTTCAGCAAATCTTTCTAATGAGATAATATCGCCTTCTTTTAATTCAAATAAATCTGACGGATCCTGCACTAATCCCTCATCTAACAACCTATCAATGATTTTAGGCCCCAAGCCATCAATGTTAAAAGCAGAACGAGAAACAAAGTGGTAAAAATTTCTTCTCTGCCTTGCAAAACATTTCGGATTCGGACATCTTAATAATGCTTCGCCTTTTGATTTTACCAGCTTTGTATCGCAAGAGGGACATTTTTCTGGCATTTTAAAATTCTTTTCACGGCCTGTTCTTAACTCGCTCAACACTTTTATAATATCTGGGATTACATCTCCTGCTCTGCCTACGATAACTGTATCGCCAACTTTTAACCCTAATCTTTTTATCTCGTCTTCATTGTGCAGAGTAGCTCTTGTTATTGTAATTCCTGTTACCTGCACCGGCTCTAAAATTGCAACAGGCGTAATTGCTCCTGTCCTGCCCACCTGCAGTTTCACATCAAAAACTTTTGTTGTTGCTTCTGCCTGCGGAAATTTAAAAGCAATTGCTCCTCTCGGCGCTTTGCCGACAATTCCCAATTTCTCAAAAATTTTATTGCTGTTTACAATAACCACCACTCCGTCAATCTCATAGTTTAACTTTTCTCTTTCTTTTATCCAGTGGCCTCTGAATTTTAAAACGTCTTCTAAAGATTTACAATATTTGTTATTTTTATTAGTTTTAAATCCTAACTCCTTTAATAGTTTATGCGTTTGCTCGTGGGTCTGCTGGCCAAAATCCCCGCCTGCGCGGTCAGGAGTTTTTAAATCATAAATAAAAGAGTCCAGTTTTCTGCCAGCTGTAATTTTTGGATCTAACTGGCGCGCAGAACCCGCCGCAATATTCCTTGGATTCGCGTACAGGGGCAGGCCTTTTTCTTTTTGCAGTTTGTTTATTCTTTCAAATTCTTTTTTGGCGATAAAAACTTCGCCCCGTATAGTTAAATTCTTTTTCTCGTCAATTTTTAAAGGAATCGCCTCAATTGTTTTTAAATTTTGGGTAATATCTTCGCCAACATTTCCATCTCCGCGGGTGGAGCCGATTTTTAAAAGCCCGTTTTCATAAATAAGCTCTATAGCTAAGCCGTCTATTTTTAATTCGCAATAAAAATCTATCTCTTTTTTTTCTTTTTCAGTTAGGAGTTTAGAAATTCTTTCTAACCAATCATTCATATCATCTTTCGAAAAAGCGTCATTAAAAGAAAGCATTCTTTCAGAATGTTTTACTTTTTTAAACTCTTTTATCGGTTTTCCCCCAACTCTTTGAGTAGGCGAATCAGGAGTTATTAAATCAGGAAACTGTTGCTCTAAATTAAAAAGCTCTTTTTTTAAAGAGTCTAATGCCGCATCAGAAATCTCTTGTTTATCTAAAACATGGTAAAGATAACGGTGATGATTGATGACCTCTTTTAGCTTTTTGAGCCTTTTTTTTATTTCCTCTTTTTCCATGGCTTAAAAATTATTCATAAGTAATTGTAATATTTTTTACCTCTATACAATTGCCATTATTGTCGGTTGCCATAATGTTTATATTATAAGTTACATCTTGTAATCCATAATTCCAAGGATGGCTATAATTTCCGCCACCTCCAGAAGTCAAAGTAATCTCTCTATAAGTGCACTCAATAAATGGGAGTGACGGAGCAGGATCACACTGGTTATAATTCTCTGCGCCAAAACCAGTTATAGCTGCTACAACGCTTGCTATTCCGACACCTTCGGGGTCTAAAACAGTAGCTGAAATAACCATATTTACTCCTGTTGGTCCCTGGGCAGTGGCAGTGGCGCCAGAATCTGGTATGCTAAGATTGCTAACTTCTGTCCTATAGTCAATCTGTATTGCCCTTGATACGTTTTTATAAAATCCATAAGAGCTTACAACTCCTGTAGAAACTCTGCACTGCTGACTGACAATAATGTCAGCATCAAAAAATTTATTGAGATTGGGATTGGGATTAATTCGACTTGAAAAAGCAACGTGGCAGTCTGAACATGTTTCACAATCAAGACCTGTAGCAGAACAATCATAGCAATCCGGACAAACACCGGAGGCGCAAATATTACAAATGCCCCTTCCAGCTCCTGCGGGTATTTCTTTCCTGTCATAATAAAAGGTTTCTTCCACTCCGCTGTCAGCTGCGTAAAAAGCAACTACAGAGTTGCCGATATTTCTTATAATCCTGATTTCGCTGTATAAAATAGTGCTTATAGCTAAAACCACGAATAAAATTATTATCGTGATAAAAAAGGTGATAATCAATGAAACTCCTCGCTGAGAATTTGAAATTTTAAATTTAGTCATTAAAAATTGATTAAAAATTAAAAATTTATTCGACGATTATCACCTTATTCAGGTTTCTCTGCGAAACTGTTGTCTGTATTTTTCTGGTCACTTCCTCCGGGTCGCCAGCTATTTTAGCCTCTAATAAAATTGTTATCCTGGGCTGGGCGTTATCGCTTCCCGAAGCATAAGATGTTCCTCCGGGCGCGCCGCTGCCGCCATTTATGCTGAATTTAATAGAACTTATTTCCAGTCTTGTTGATGTAAGAGCTACCGCAGAGGTTTCTGTGGTATTTCTGTTGCCGTCTGCGCTCTTTAATTCTTTTAAAATTAAAAACGGATGTTCAGGTCTATCTGGATTAGCTACTTCATCTAAAAAGAATTCCTGGCAGATGCTGTTATTAGATGCGTTTTTAAACACTATTCCCCTGTAAAAACCAGTAGAAGGGTCGGGTTTAGTAAGCATATAAATCCATCCTCCGTGGTCTTCGCCGCCTTCTGTCAAACATTCCCCAGATTCGTCTGCTTCTGCCATTCTTAAAGCTTTTGACATATATTCTATAACATAGCTTGTCTGGTTTATAAGCTCCTGCTCAGATAAAATTTTCCTTTGCTCACGCACTATAGAAATAAAAATGGTAACAGCTGCTCCGATAACCAGCATAAACACAGCCATAACAACAATCATCTCTATTAAAGTAAAACCTTTTGATAACTTCATTATTAATACCAATTATATAAATATTCTTCTGCTGTCAAGCAATTTGATGAGGTAGAGGCGCAGATATCTCCAGCTTTGCTGCCTGGGCTGAGGATAGTGGCTTTTTCATCCCAAGAAACCTGGACAGAAACTTTCATGATATAATCTTCGTAGCCAGTTACCGGCATAATTGTAATTTTTCTCTTAAATTTTGTCTCTTTATTGCTAACAGGATTGTAGCTATAAAAACCCTCTGTATCTATATTTAAATAATTGCCGTTAGTGCCATAAGGCGGCAAAGGAGAAGGATCGGTTCCCATTGTTTTATAATCTGCCTCGCAACCGCTTGCGCAATCTGTAAGACCAGCATTCCAGCCATTGGGATTTGAAGACACCCAATTATTGTCTCTTATATTTCTTACTATCTCCATGCCTTCTTGCGTTAAATATGCTGCCATAAACCTGTCTGTCGTATCGGCAGTTAAAATAACTACAATTGAAAAGGCGTTATAGACGCCTATAACCGCAATGGACAAGATAAAAATAGCTACAACAACTTCAATAATAGTGAAACCTTTAGACATAAAAAATTATTTTACTTCCACTAAACCCGCCTTGTTCACAGAAACTGTCCTGGTTATCGCAGGGTCGGAATTTGAACCAAGGGTAATATCAATATTTTTCCCGGCAGCGCCGAGTTCCGGGTTTATTATTGTTATATTCGGGTTTGGAGGAGCAAAATTAACGCTCGCCGAATTGGTAGAAGCAGGAATACCAGCTAAATCTGTAAAATCAATTCTTTCTATATATATGTCGGATTCTTGTTTGCTAATATCAATTAACTCAACTATGCAGTCTAATTTAAGATCTGGCTCTGGCAAATTAGTGCAATCATAGCCGGTATCATTATATTGATAATCGGGGGTATCGCCTCTGTCAGCATATATTATATATTCATCGGGAGATGCAATACTAACATAAACCCCATATCCTTTAGCCTGCACTTGTCCGTCGCCAATTTGCACTCCGGACAAACCCAAATCCTCTGTCTTTCTTATATCCTGCGATAATTTATATGAGGCCCTGGAAATCGCAAACTGCCTTAGTATTTTCGGAAAATCAGCAATCAAAATCATTGAAAACATAATGATAATCACCATCGTAACTATAACTTCAACTAAAGTAATTCCCCTCTCCTGAAACGTAAAACGTGAAACGTGAAACATAAATCAAATAAATATTTTTAAATACCAGTTTATTATCTGCTCTCCCCAAAGCAACGCTAAAAATGTTCCTGTGATCAAAAATGGCCCAAAAGGTATTTCGCTTTTCAAATTCTTTCCTTTAAAAACTATCAGTATTAATCCTATTATAGCACCGAAAAAGAAAGCGAGAAACAAAGCAGCTAAAATATTGGGAACTCCCAGCAATAATCCCATTAAAACAGCTAATTTTACGTCTCCAAAACCCATCCAGCGCCCCTTTGATATTAAAAATATGGCAAGAAAAAACCCTGATGCGATTAGAACTGCGAGTAAACTATTTATAAAATATGAAGTTAAAAGATTATAAACTAACGCTATCCCGATTGCGGGGAATAAAACTTTATCGGGAATTATATAGTGTTTTAAGTCGTAAACAAAAATAACTATCAGCGCGGATGCAATGTAAAACAAAAATACGAGATTTAAAAATTGAAAAACTTCAAATTGATTAAAAATTAAAAATTTAAAATTTAAAATTAATAGAAATATCAATCCCGTTGATATTTCTATTATAGGGTACTGCCAAGATATGCTTTTTTTGCAATAGCGGCATTTGCCTCGCAAAAACAAAAAACTAAAGACAGGAAATAAATCCTGCCATTTTAACTGCTTTTTGCATTTTGGGCAAAAAGATTTACCCCGTAGGAGGTTCACAGCTTTCCTACCG
>CAZGLJ010000020.1:0-11308 GCA_964526025.1 uncultured Candidatus Saccharibacteria bacterium
TTAATAATGCGTTTGTGCAGGGCGCCACTAATATCCCCACCGGATTAACCAATAACTTTTTTACAGACTCATTTTTCCTGCCGATATTCTTTATAATTTTAGGTTTGTGGTTTTATTTCTCTAAAAATATTTATAGGTTTGCCGACTGGCTGAAACTCCGCAGGGGGCAAAAATAATTAATTTAAAAGCCCAGTTTCAAAAATTGGGCTTTTTTGTTACAATTTTTTCTGATAATATAAACCAATAATATGCCTTTAGATTTAGAAAAACTAAATAAAGAACAAAAAGAGGCGGTGCTTCATGATAAGGGCCCGCTTTTGATTGTGGCTGGGGCCGGAACCGGAAAAACAACTGTAATTACCCAGAGAATTGTTAATTTAATTGAAAAGGGGCTTGCAAAGCCAGAAGAAATTTTAGCTGTAACTTTTACGGAAAAAGCAGCTTTTGAAATGGAGGAAAGGGTTGATAAGCTTTTAGATTTTGGATACGTTGATTTGTGGATTTCAACTTTTCATTCTTTTTGCGAAAGAGTTTTAAGGGAAAACGCGCTGGACATCGGCCTGCCGCCTGATTTTAAAATTTTAGATGGAACATCGGGATGGCTTTTAGCTCGGCAAAATTTAGACAAGTTTGATTTAAAATACTACAAAGCGCTGGGAAATCCTACAAAATTTATTCAGGCCTTGATTTCTCATTTTTCACATTGCAAAGACCAGGAAATTTATCCAGAAGAATATTTAGAATATGCCGACAACTTAAAAACAAGAGATGACGGCCCGGAAGACCAGGAGACAGAGAGAATCAAAGAAGTGGCATCAGCTTTCCATGTTTACCAGAGAATTTTATTGGAAAATAATTCGCTAGACTTTGGAGACCTAATAAATTACTGCCTAAAATTATTTAAAAATCGCCCGTTGATTTTAAAAAAATACCGCGAAAAGTTCAAATATATTTTAGTTGACGAATTTCAGGATACGAATTGGTCGCAATATGAGTTGATTAAATTACTGGCTGAGCCAAACAATAATTTGACCGTCTGCGCCGATGACGACCAGGCAATTTACCGATGGCGGGGTGCTTCGTTTTCGAACATTGTGCAGTTTTCCAATGATTTTTCCCGCCGCAGCGGGACAAAACAAATTTCGCTTATTAAAAATTACAGGTCCAGCCAGGATATTTTAGACAAGTCGTATAATTTTATAAAACAAAACGACCCCGACAGATTGGAATTTGTGAGCAAAATTAACAAAAAACTTATTGCAGATAAAAAAGAGGATGGGACCATAGAGCATATTCATGCTAAAAATTTAGACGACGAGGTGGGCCAGACCTTAAAAAAGATTTTAGAAATTTTAAAACGCGACAAAGAATCAACCTATAACGACTTTGCAATTTTAGTAAGGGCAAACGACTCGGCAATTCCATTTATTAAAGCATTGGAAAGGGCAAATTTGCCTTACCAATTTTTAGCTTCGCGCGGACTTTATTCAAAACCAGTGATTTTGGATATAATTTCTTATTTTAAGCTTTTAGATAATTATCACGAGGGAACCGCGGCTTACAGAATTTTAAATCTGCCATTTTTGGAAATTGCTGAAACCGACATTGCAACGATTACGCAATTTTGCCGCAAGAAAACAATATCGCTTTTTGACGCTTTGCAGGGATTAACATTAATTCCCGGAATTTCCGCTAAAACTCAGGAGAAAGTTGCTTTTGTATTAAGTTTAATTCGAGAACACAGCCAGATGGCGAGAGAAAAAGGAGTTTCTGAAATTTTAGTGGCATTTTTAGAAGACTCTGGATATTTGAAATATTTAGTTCATAACAACGAAATCGAAAAAATAGATTTATTAAACCAGTTTTACAAAAAAGTAAAAACTTTTGAGGAGGCAGCAGCAGAGCCAACTTTAAAGAGTTTTATGGAAGAAATGAATCTGGAATTAGAATCTGGCGAAGAGGGAAAATTGGAATTTGATCCTGAAAAAGGGCCTGAGATGCTCAAAGTTATGACAATCCACGGAGCTAAGGGATTGGAATTTAAATATGTATTTTTGGTGAATATGGTTGACCGGAGATTTCCAACTGACCAGAGAAAAGATCAGATTGAACTGCCAGACGCTTTAATAAAAGATATAAAACCAAAAGGAGATGTGCATTTGCAGGAAGAAAGGAGATTATGCTATGTGGCAATGACAAGGGCTAAAAAAGAGCTTTATTTCACTTCGGCTGACGATTATGGAGGCCAAAGAAAGAAAAAATTATCCAGGTTTATGGTTGAAATGGGCTACCCGCAGCAGGCGGAGCGAGATATGCCTGTGAGCGGAGGGGTTAGGGATGGGCAAGGCCCGCTAAGCGGGCCGAGTAGGGAGTACGAAGCGAGCAGGCATATCTCGCGGAGCCGTATTTCTGTTCAATTTTTGCCTCAGCATTTTTCTTATTCCCAATTAGCTGCGTTTGAAAAATGTCCTTTGCAATATAAATTTGCCTTTATTCTAAAAGTGCCGACTCGCGGAAAAGCAGCTTTTTCTTTTGGAAAAACAATGCATAACACTTTGCATGAGTTCTTAAAAATGATGAATGAGGATAAAAAAATTGAGCAAGAAAATCTGTTTGGTGAGAAATCTGCGAAAACAGCAATTAAGAAAAATAAAGATTTTGACGAGTTAATAAAATTGTACGAAAAAAACTGGATTGATGAATGGTACGAAAATCAAAAACAAAAAGACGAATATTTTAAAAAAGGGAAAGACATATTGAAAGAATTTTACAAAAATTTTGAGAAAAATCCGCCTAAAATTTTAAAAATAAACGGCCAATCGGCTTTGGAAATGCCCTTTAATTTAAAAATAGGCGAATATACTTTATATGGCGTGGTTGACAGGATTGATGAGGAAAGCGGGGGAGTAATTATTATAGATTACAAAACAGGCCAATCAAAAGACAAGCTGGATTTTGAGGCAAAAGAACAGCTTTTGATTTACCAGATAGCAGCCGAGGAGGTTTTGCATTTAAAGCCAAAACAGCTTGCTTACTATTATTTAGATGATGGAAAATTCGCTTCATTTTTGGGTTCAGAAAGCGACCTGCAAAAACAAAAAGAAAAAATTATTAAAGAAATAGAGCAGATAAAAAACAGCGAATTTGAGCCGACTCCAGGCTGGCAATGCCAGTACTGCGATTTTAAAGACATCTGCGATTACGCCCAAAAGTAAAAATATATGAATTTAGATAATTTAAAAAAGGTTTTAGAATTAGAGCCGAAATATAGAGTGAAACAGGCAAAGGAAGCTGTGTTTAAAAATTTGATTTGCGATTGGAATAAAGCCAGTTTTTTTACTTTGCCGTTACGCGAAAAACTAAACAAAGATTGTCCGCTTTTAATTAATGCTGAATCTCTTGTTTCAAAGAAAAAAGATTCTATAAAAGCGCGCATTACTTTAGAAGACGGGCTTTTAATTGAGTCTGTTTTAATGCGCCACAAAGACGGCAGAAATACTGTCTGCGTTTCTTCACAGGTTGGATGCCCGCTGGACTGCCAATTTTGCGCAACTGGAAAAATGGGGTTTAAAAGAAATTTAGAGCCAATGGAAATTGTTGAACAGGCAATATTTTTTGCCAGATATTTAAAAAAAGGCGGGAAGAAAGTGACGAATATAACTTTTATGGGAATGGGCGAGCCATTTTTAAATTATGATAATGTTTTAAAAGCAGTGCGGATTTTAAACAGCAAAGAAGGATTAAACATCGGAGCCAGAAATATTTCGATTTCAACAGCTGGAATTATTGAAGGGATTGAAAAATTTTCAAAAGAGGGGATACAAGTGAATCTGGCGATTTCTTTGCATGCGCCAAATAATGAATTAAGGTCAAAATTAATGCCAATAAACAAAAAATATCATTTGGAAAGGATTTTAGCCGCAGTCAACGAATATATTAAAAAAACAAAAAGGCAGGTGATGTTTGAATATCTTTTGATTAAAGATGTTAATGACACAGAGGCCTGCGCCAGAGAGCTGGCAAGAATTATGAAAAAACCGCTTTATTATGTAAACTTAATTTTATATAATCCTACGGGCAACAACGGCTTTAAACCATCAACAACTGAAAGAGTTAAAAAATTTAAAGAAATTTTAAAGAAAAATAAAATAGTATTTTCTCAAAGATTCAGGTTCGGCGAAGATATTAAAGCCGCCTGCGGGCAATTCGCAACCTTTTAAAAATAATTCTTTGTGGTAAAATCAAAATACAATATGAACAAAACTCTCACAATCTTAATAGTAATAATAATATTAATAGTCGTGGCAGCATTAATATATTTTTATATTCCCAAAAACATGAATACGACTCCACCGCTAATCCAAACAATGAAAATTGAAATTTTACAAGAGGGAACAGGAGACGCGGCAAAATCAGGCGACTTAATCACTGTAAATTATGTCGGCACATTGCAAGACGGCACAAAATTTGATTCTTCAATTGACAGAGGCCAGCCGTTTACTTTCACTTTAGGCCAAAACAGCGTTATACAAGGCTGGGAGCTAGGAGTTGCGGGAATGAAAATAGGAGAAAAAAGGAAGTTGACCATACCGCCCGAATTAGCTTACGGAGAACAGGGAGCGGGCGGCGTTATCCCTCCGAATGCAACTCTTACTTTCGAAATTGATTTACTTGGAATTAGTCAATAAAAATACATGCTTTCTGTTAAGCATATTTTAATTATAATTTTGGTTATTTTAATCCCAGCTGCTATTACCAGCGGTTATTTTTTGAATAAATTAAACAGAAAAACAGTCGCCTGCACTATGGAGGCAAAACTTTGCCCTGACGGTTCGTATGTGGGCCGCACAGGGCCCAACTGCGAATTTTCAGCTTGCCCTGCGCCGCCGACTTCGGGGATTAAAGGCGCGGTTCTTTTAGGCCCTGCGTGCCCTGTTATAAAAAATCCGCCGGACGAAAAATGCGCTGATAAATTATATAAAACTGCGCTAATAGTTACTACTACTGACCAATTGCAAACCATAAAACAATTCAGTTCTGATGACGGCGGAAAATTTAGCGTTAGTTTATCGCCTGGAGAATATAACATAATTTCTGCGCCATCTCAAAATATTTTTCCTCGCTGCAGCAACAGAGATGCAATAAAGGTCGTTGAGGGACAATATACAGACACAACAATATATTGCGACACCGGCATAAGGTAATAATTTAATTTTTTGCGCGAAATAAAAAATATTGACTTTTTTCAGAAAAATAATATTATTATAAAATATCATTAAGTCGGGGTCGTAAGCTCAATAGGGAGAGCCCTGCGCATTTTGTGCAGGAGGCATGTAGGTTCGAATCCTGCCGACTCCATTTCAGCTCTTTTAAAACAGCCAAAAGGAAAGGGTCGTATATGAATTACTCTGATAGCCAAGATATAAATGTAGTTGGCCTTATAAAAGGCAGAGAAAAATATATTTTTCTTTATGACGACGAAAGCTCGACTGAATTATTTAGAGTATTCGACCGTTTTGCCTCAAACCCGGAATTAAGCTTTAATCTGTTTGATACAGAGGTATTAAGTGATAAAATCCGCCAGGCAGAACAATTACAACAAATAGGAGGTAGAAGATGGTAATTCTCGCCAGAACTATGACTGATGATCAGCTGCTTCAAAATTTAGCCATTCATAGAGAAAATATAGCTATCGGCCTGGAAATTATCAGACGGATAAGTAAATATACTCAAGCAACAGAACAAGACCGGCAGCTTATTTCAGACGCCGTAGAAAAATTAAGAATAATGGAAGAAATGGATTCAGATTTGATTGACCAGTCAGGAAGATGCAAAAGAGTATCTCAAGAATATCTTGAGATAAGAAACCAATTATTACAAAGAATGCGAGGCGCCCAGCCAGCCGAGCTCTGCGCAGTCAGTTAATATACAACCCTCAAGGACTTGAAGATAATCTTCAAGTCTGTTTTTTTACCCCTTGATTTTTTTGATTTTTCAGCTATAATATGAATATAAATAAAGCTTTAAACTATGATAAAAGTTGGACACAGAGGAGCAATGGGCCATGAGCCAGAAAATACTCTTCTTTCGTTTCAAAAAGCTATAGAAATCGGAGCTGATATGATAGAGCTTGATGTGCATGTTTGCAAAAGCGGGGAAGCGGTGGTAATTCATGATGACACAGTTGACAGAACCACAAATGGAAATGGCAAAGTTGAAGATAAAACATTAATCGAATTAAAAAGCTTAGAGGGGGAAAAAAATCAGAGAATCCCAACACTAACGGAAGTATTGGATTTCACGGACAGAAAAATAAAATTTAATATAGAGCTCAAAGGAAAAAAGACGGCAAAACCCGTTTGCGCAATAATTGACAGGTACGTTGAAGAAAAAGGCTGGAGCTATGATGATTTTATTGTTTCGTCTTTCAAACATGGCGAATTATGGAAAATAAAGTTTATAAACAGAGACATAAAAATAGGGGTTTTGAGCGAGGTGGTCCCTCCTATTAAGTTTATGAGTTTTGTAAAAACTATAAAGCCATTTTCTGTAAATGTGCCGGTTAACCGCGTGGATAAAGATTTTGTTGAAAAAGCCCATAAAAATAATTTTAAGGTTTTTGTGTTCGCAGCAAATAATTCAGGCGAAATAGAGAAAGCAAAAGAAATTGGCGCTGATTATATCTGCTCTGATTTTCCAGACAAAATTTAATACAATATACAATAAAAATATGGAAGAAAAAAACATAAATATAGAAAAACTGCGCAAAGAGTTAGATGAGGCAAAAAAGAAATGCGAGGAATATTTGGACGGCTGGAAAAGAGAGCGCGCTGATTTTTTGAACCACAAAAAAGAGGAAATGGAGAGAATTGGGATAATGATAAAGTATGCAAACGAGGAATTAATTTTAAAAATTCTGCCGATTTTAGATAACATTTGCTTGGCAGCCCGACAAAATTTCTCTTCGGAAAATTTAGACGGGCAAGAATCTGTATGCGTAAAGAGTTTTTTTAATGGGTTAGACCAAATAAAAAAACAATTTGAAGATTTTCTTTCAAAAGAGGGGATTGAGGCAATAAAATCCATTGGCGAGCCATTTGACCCGAACACAATGGAAGCCGTCGAAGAAATTAGCGGGTCTCCGACACCCGCTGAATCTGGAGTTGTTATCGAGGAAGTCCTTCGTGGCTACACAATGCACGGCAAGGTAATTAGACCAGCAAGAGTTAAGACAGCAAAATAAAAGTCAAAATCGTGAATATGAGTAATTTAAGCTTGTTTTTCACGATTATATTGACAAAATCGTTAAAAACAATATAATAACAATATATGGCAAAAACACTCAATGTTTTTAATAAGGTCAACTCTCTTCGCGAGAGGTATTATAAAGCGTCTACGGGCAAGGAGGCGCTTATTAAGCTTATAGCTGAAACCGAAGTTGTCGAGCAGGTATATAACTCAAATGCTATAGAAAACAGCACGCTTACCCTTGAAGAGACCGAAAAGATACTTCTTCAAATAGATCTTGATAGATTTATCACAGAGCGAGAAATTTTTGAAGCCAAAAATCTAGCGCGGGTTGTAGAACATATAGACAAGAAAGCCAAAGAGCAAGAACTTAACCTTGAGGTAATTTTATCGCTCCACAAGATGTTAATTTCAAATATCCGAGATGATATCGCCGGAAGGTTTAGGAAAGAAAATGAATTTGTCCGGGTTGCAAATCATATTGCCCCCAACCCAAAAGAGGTGATTGGCCGTCTTGAAAAAATGCTGGCAGAATACAACGCTGCAAGCCGCGAAAATATTATTAAGCGCATAGCAAAGTTGCATCTTGCTTTTGAACATACTCATCCGTTTGTTGACGGCAACGGCCGCATTGGACGCGTCATCAATAATTATTTGCTTATACGAGAAGGGTTTGTGCCAATAAACATAAAATTTATTGATAAGAAAAAATACTACCAAGCCTTTAAAGAATTTGACGAAAAGGGAATAACTGCTGTTATGGAAGAAATAGTAGGAAGAGCGCTTACCAACAGCTATCATAAACGATTAGCGTATTTAGAGGGTAAAAAAATTATTACCCTTATTGAGTACGCAAAAAATAATAGACTTTCGCATTCAAACCTTATCAATAAAGCCAACAGGCAAACTATTGAGGCCTTTTTAGAAAAGAATATTTGGAAAATCGGCGAAGATTTAAAATAAAAATTATTAAACAAAAAATATGGATAAAAAACAATTAATAAAAAAAATTGAGGAACAGCGAAAATCAAAAGTTATTACATATATAACCAGCGACAGGCAAGGACCAGTGAACGCCCGCATTGCAATGGATGTTGTGCCGATTATCAGCAAACAATTACAAAAAATCGGCAAAACAGAAAATATTGATTTGTTTTTGTATAGCAGCGGGGGAGATACGATGGTACCATGGCGTTTGGTTTCAATGATTAGAGAATACTGCGATAAATTTTCAGTTTTAATCCCATATAAAGCCCATAGCGCAGCTACGATGATTTCTTTGGGCGCCGATGAAATTGTAATGAGCGATTTATCTGAACTCTCGCCGATTGATCCGTCAACCGCCAATGTTTTTAACCCGTCAGACCCAGCAAATCCGCAAAATAAAATTCCTATTTCCGTGGAGGATGTAATGGCTTATTTTGATTTGGCAAAAAATAAATTTGGAATTAAAAGTGATGAAAACTTATCAAAAATTTTTAATAAATTTGTAGAATCAAATCCACAGATTCATCCTTTGGCGCTCGGCAATATCAACCGAACTCACAATTTAATACGTATACTTGCAAAGCGATTGCTAAAGAGCCACAAATCGCCGCTGAAAGAAGACGAAATTGATAAAATCGTTGATTATTTTACAGAAAAACTTTATTCACACCAGTATTTTATCGGCAGGAAAGAAGCAAAAGAGGACTTAGGCTTAAAGAATGTCGCTTACGCCGATGATACTTTAGCAAGAGCAATGACCGAACTTTACGAAGCTTATCAGCAAGAAATGGGGCTGGGAATTGGAGTGTGGAGCCCAGAAAATGAACTCGGATTAAATGTAAGCCAAAACAAAAGGGATTATAAGATCGCCAATATTGAAAGCGCGGAACTTTCTAATCATTTTAACCTTTCAATAGAATATAAACGCCAGCAAGTTAATATGGTTCAACAAACGCCCCAAGGTCCAATTCAAGTCCCGCAAGAACAGGTCATCTGGCGTGTCGTAGACCAAGGTTGGAAATAAAAAATATGGCCATTGATGATTTAGGAAAAACTTACGCTGGTGGTTCAAATCAATATCCTCAATATTGGCAAAATACGGATGGTATTAAAGTTGTTGATGCCAAAAATGAAATAAAGAATGATTTTTCTCCTGTTGGACATGATGATATAGAAAAATTAAATGCGAGCTTAGAACAAGCCAGAAAATTTTCTACTGGTAATAACCAAGAAAAACTAGCTACAGTTTTGATACTTGTTAATCATGTAGAATATTTAACAAAAAATATTTTAAAAAATCTAAAAAGAATGATAAAAATTTCTGCCTATATTAGTTATAACGGAACAATTTTTTGGCCGACTAAAGAATTCAAAAATACCAGAAATAAAGATATTGATAAGTTTACGCTGGGGGAAATTAAAGAAGAATTAAATCAGTTTAATTTTCCAGACAAAGAAGACTTCTTAAGATACTTAAATATTTTTAACCAAAAAAGAATTTCATTAGTCCATGAACTATTAGACCAAAGTTTAGTAAAAGATCTACAAATTGAAGAAGTATTGAATATTTTTAATAATATATTTTTAAGATATAAAATTATTTTAAGCGAATTAATAAAAAAATGGCCGATAAAGCAATAAAATAAATAATAATTAAAAAAAATAAAAATCTATGGCTAATTTATATTGGAAAAAGAATAAAAAGATTTTAGCAGCAACGGAAACTCCATTTAAAACCGAGGAAGAGCTTGAGAGTTATCTTCTAGATACACGGGGTATTCTAAGCGATATCCATATTATAAGTAGACAAGTGAGGACAAAAACAGTTTCAGGAATAGAGATTCCCGATATGATAGGAATAGATAACGAGGGAACAATAGTTATTATTGAAAATAAAAATGTTCCTGTGGATGAAAAAATTATTTCACAAGTGCTCAATTACGCGCTGTGGGCGGAAACTAATCCAGATTCAATTAAAAACCTCTGGCTTGAGGGCGACCAGGAAGGTGTTGAACCGGAATGGGATAACCTACAAATTAGAATTATGATAGTCGCGCCAGAAATAAAACAGCATTTGACAAAATTTATATCAAAGATCGGATACTCGATTGATTTATTAGAGATTAAAAAATTTAACATAGGCGGAGATGAATTTATCGTTCTTAATAAAATTGAAGCGAATCTTTCTACTGCAAAACCAGTACATGCTAGGAGAAATTATGACTTTGCTTTTTATGCTGAGGAACGCAACAAGGAAAGTGTAAAAAAATTTGAACAGGTAGTAAATAGGGTTGAAAAATTTTTACAGAAAAAGGGAATGAAATTGGAAAAAAAGTTTAATAGAGGATATGTGGCCTTCAAATACGGGTTTCCACTTGTTTTTGGTGTTCACTGGATTGGTACTAAGTCATTCGGGTTTTTCTTCAAAATACCCAAGTCAAAAATGAAAAAAATTATCGTGCCCGGCCTGGAATTCAGGGGGTATGCGGGCGAGTGGCATCAGGTGGAATACAAAATTGACTCCGTCGATTTCGATATAGAAAAGCTAACTCCTGTGTTTCTATCTGCATATAATTATATAAAAGGAGAATAAATAATAATTAAATAATTTTATAAAATATGAGTAAAATATTAGGAATTGATTTGGGGACTACGTTCTCCGCAATGGCGGTGGTAGAATCGGGCGAGGCAAAAATAATTGAAAATAAAGAAGGGGCCAGGACAACTCCGTCTATTGTTGCTGTAAGCAAGACAGGAGAAAGAGTGGTTGGAGTTTTGGCTAAAAGGCAAGCGGTTACAAATCCGCGCAACACAATTTTTTCTGTTAAAAGATTAATCGGAAGAAAGTTCACTGACGCGGAAGTTCAGAGGGATAAAAAATTATTGCCTTATGAAATTAAAGAATCTACTGACGGCGGAGTTGATGTTAAAATGGGAGACAAATGGTTGAATCCTGCTGAAATTTCAGCAATGATTTTACAAAAATTAAAAGCAGATGCCGAAGCCAAGCTTGGAGAAACAATTACTGAGGCAATTATTACGGTACCCGCATATTTTGATGATGCTCAGCGAA
>CAZGLJ010000021.1:0-10943 GCA_964526025.1 uncultured Candidatus Saccharibacteria bacterium
AATTTCTCAAGAGCCAAGGAGTTTACAATAGGATTGCGTTTATTCCTTTTATCCGCCGAGATTATGTAGATGTTGTGCCCGCTGAACAGATATTTCCAGCTAACTGTTTAGTAGAACAAGGACCTGTCGCAAAAACAATATTACTTCTTAGGTGCTCTGTTCCTGATTTCTCAATGGAGGAACAAAACGGGATATGGATGGCGCGCCGTATGTTTGCTGTTCTCTACCAAGAGCTTGAAAACGACCTTAAACGGCTTCTTGAAATGGGGTCTTTGGGTTTAGAAGACCTCGGAGCTAATTTTTGGCGCGCCCGCGTTATTTTGGAGAAAGCAGTGTCTCGCACACCTTGTCGCGTACTGCGTATTCCTCACAAAGCGAGCCCGGAAGAGCTGGCTCGCGCCTTTGAGCAGCTGGGCTGTATAAGCTAAGCTGAACCTTAAGGGTTTATTTAATAATAATTCTAAATTCATAATTATGGTTTTCGAGAACAAAACAATTTTAATTACGGGTGGCTGCGGCTCTTTCGGGCAAAAATTCGTTGAAATTATTTTGAAAGAGCATAATCCTAAAAGCGTTAGGATTTATGACAATAGAGAATTAGCTCAAGTTGAGATGGAGAGAAAACTCAACGACCAGCGTTTGAGATTTTTTATAGGCGATGTCCGCGATATTGACAGATTAAATCGAGCTATGAACGGCGTAGATATAGTTGTTCATGCGGCCGCCTTAAAACACGTTCCCATTTGCGAATATAATCCAATTGAAGCGATTAGGACTAATATTGACGGAGCAATCAATGTTATTGATGCGGCAATAAATAACGGCGCAGAAAGAGTTATAGCCATTAGCACAGATAAAGCGGTTCAGCCCGTAAACCTTTACGGCGCAACGAAAATGGTGGCCGAAAAATTATTTGTGCAGTCAAACAGCTATTCTGGCGACAGAAAAACTATTTTCAGCTGCGCTCGTTATGGGAATGTAGCAGGAAGCTCGGGCAGCGTAGTGCCTCTATTTAAAGAGCAAAAAGAAAAAGGAGAGCTCACGATTACAGATGAACGAATGACAAGATTTTGGATTACATTAGAAGATGGAGTCAGATTTGTTATCAAATGCGCTGGCATAATGAAAGGAGGAGAAATCTTTGTGCCTAAAATTCCGAGCATGAAAATTACTGATTTGGCCGATGCGATAGCTCCGCAAGCCGCAAAAAAAATAATAGGCGTTAGGCCCGGAGAAAAATTGCACGAAGTTTTGTTTACTGCCGAAGAGTCGAGGCACACCAAAGAACTTGAAGGATATTTTATAATCGAACCAGAGTTCGCCTTTTGGAGCAAAGAAAATCATAAAGAAGGCAAATTAATTTCCAATAACCTTATTTATTCTTCTGATAAAAATATTCAATGGCTGGATAAAGAGAAATTTAAATTTTCTTAATTTTTTATGGAGAAATTTATTCCCTATGGCTATCAATCAATAGATAAAAAAGATATTGAGGAAGTTGTAAAAGTTTTAAAATCAGACTGGCTGACGCAGGGTCCAAAGGTTGAGCAATTTGAAAGGGCGGTTGCTAGATATTGCAGAGTAAAGTATGCTATAGCAGTTTCTTCAGGCACGGCAGCTCTCCATTTAGCTTATATTGCCTCGGGCATAAAATCCGGCGATGAAGTGATTACAACTCCCTTGACCTTTGCCGCCACCGCGAACATGCTGGTTCAATGCGGGGCAAAACCGGTTTTTGTTGATATTGAGAGCGATACTCTTAATATCAATCCTGAACTTATTGAAGGACTGATAACCAATAAAACTAAAGCAATAATTACAGTTGATTTTGCCGGGCTCCCTTGCGATTACGACCAAGTTTTTAAAATTGCCAAGAAGCATAATTTATTAGTGATAGAAGACGCTTGCCATGCATTGGGTTCGGAATATAAAGGCAAAAAAACAGGAAGTTTTAGCGATATGACGGTTTTAAGCTTTCATCCAGTTAAAAACATCACCACTGGAGAGGGGGGCATGATACTTACAAATAATAAGGATTTTTACGATAAGCTTAAAGTTTTTAGAAATCATGGAATAGTGAAAAAGCCAGAAAATGGCAGGTGGTATTACGAGATAGAAGAACCTGGGTTTAATTATAGAATTACTGATTTTCAATGCGCTTTGGGCCAAAGCCAGTTAAAAAAGATAAATAAATTTATAAAAAGAAGAAGAGAGATTGCAACATCTTATAATAAAGCGCTCAAAAGCGTAACAGAAATCATATTGCCAGCAGAAAAGAATTACGCAAAATCAGCTTATCATATATATCCTGTCCAAATTAAAAAAGGCGATAGAAGAGAAATATTTGAGGACTTGCAAAAAACCGGACTTGGCGTGCAGGTTCACTATATGCCTTTGCACCTGCATCCTTTTTACAGAAAAAAATTTGGATATAAAAAGGGCGACTTTCCGGCAGCTGAGGAGTATTATAAAAGGGCAATCACCCTGCCTCTTTACCCAAAAATGACCAACAAAGATGTTATATATGTTGCTAAATCAATAAAAGAAATCATTAGGAAAATTCATGGATGATAATTTAAGCCTTACAATGAAAACTCGCTGGGAAGATACGCACGCGAAAGAAAGGTTCCAGCCCAAATATCCGGCTGACGATGTGGTGCGTTTTGTGTTCACCCATTTTCCGCGGGATTTTAAAGAGCGAAGCAACCTAAAGATATTGGATTTGGGCTGCGGAGCTGGAGCCAGCGCTGTTTTTTTGGCAAAAGAGGGATTTTTAACTTATGCTACTGATATTTCAGAGCCAGGATTGAAAGTTGCTGAAAAGCGGCTGATAGACAACAATTTGAAAGCGACATTAAAAAATGCAAGCATGGAAAAACAGCCGTTTGAAGACGAATTTTTTGACGGAGTGATTTCATTTGGTGTCCTGTATTACAATACTGAAGACGGCTTTAAAAAAGCAGTTGACGAAATATATAGGATTTTAAAGAAAGGGGCAAAAGCCTTTGTTTTTAGCAGGACTGTTGACGATTACAGGTTTTCAAAAGGCAAGCAAGTGGGGAAAAATACTTTTATTTTAAATACCGAAGACACAAACGAACAGGACATGGTTAATTTTTTCTTAACCAGGCAAGACATAGACAGGATTTTTAGCAAATTTGAAAAGATTATTGTTGAAAAGACTGAGACGACTTTTTGCAATTCGCAAAAAAAGAATTCTAATTGGATAATAGATATTCAAAAGTAAAATATGAAAATCATTAAAATTTCTGACAAATTAATAGGAGGGCAAGAGCCTTGTTTTATCATCGCCGAGGCGGGAATAAATCACAATGGCGATATAAATATTGCTAAGAAGATGATTGATTTGGCGGTTGAAGCCGGCGTTGATGCCGTAAAATTCCAAACCTTTACTGCCAAAGAATTTATCAGCAGCGAGAATGAGATGTATGAATACAAAAGCCAGGGCAAGGCGGTCAAAGAATCTGTCTTGAAGATGTTTGAAAGAAACGAATTTTCACAAGAGCAGTGGAA
Source organism: uncultured Candidatus Saccharibacteria bacterium (assembly GCA_964526025.1). GTDB lineage: Bacteria > Patescibacteriota > Minisyncoccia > Minisyncoccales > Staskawiczbacteraceae > UBA11703. The sequence goes on from CAZGLJ010000021.1 coordinate 3,535, forward strand.
AGAAATTGCCGAGCACTGCAAGCAGAAAGGGATAATCTTTTTTTCAACTCCCCAGGATTTATCAAATCTCGAAATTTTGCTTAAAATAGGAATCGCAGCCATAAAAGTCGGTTCTGATGATTTGGTCAACCTGCCTCTTCTTCAAGAATATTCAAAAAAAGGCTTGCCAATGATTGTATCTTGCGGCATGGCTTATCTTTCAGAAATTGACGAAGCAGCAAGGATAATTAAGAGCAGTAATGGTAATTTAGCGATTTTGCACTGCGTTTCTTCTTACCCGGCTGAATTTAAAGAGCTTAATTTAGAAAAAATAAAAAACTTAAGGAATATTTTTCCAGATTGTGTGATCGGCTTTTCCGACCATTCAGAAGGCGCAATAGCCGCTATTGTTGCGGTCGCCTTAGGGGCTAAAATTATCGAGAAACATTTTACTCTTGATAAAAATATGCCAGGCCCTGACCATTGGTTTTCTGCTGACCCCGAGGAATTAAAAGAATTAGTCAGACAAATAAGAAAAACAGAAGAATCTTTAGGCAGTCCAATTATCAAGCCTGCCGAAAGCGAAATTAAAATGAGATTGGCGTGCTATCGCTCCATAACGGCTTTGCAAGATATCAAAAAAGGAGAAATACTGACTAAGGAAAATATTGCGGCAAAGCGCCCAGGAACAGGCATTCTGGCAAAATTCGCGCCTTTGGTTATTGGCAGGGAGTCAAGCCAAGACATTAAAAAAGGAGAATTAATAAGTTTTGATAAAATAAAATAAATTATGAAAACAATAGATATTTTATTGGCCTATCCCATATCCACAAAAGATTCTCCGATAAAGCTTACGCCCCTGTCAATTCTTTTTCCCGGAGCTTTATTTGAAAAAAAGGGCTTGAAGGTTGCTTATTTTGATGAAAGATTTGACTCAGAGGAAATGCTGATTGACTTGATAAAAAGTTCAAAAGAAATAGGCGTTAGTTGTTTTACCGGATATCAAACAGGCCGCGCGGCAAGAATTTTAGAATTAGCAAAAAAAATTGACCCAAATATTATTACCGGCGTGGGAGGCCATCACCCAAAGATACTGCCCGAACAGGTTTTAGCAGAGCCGTTTGTAGATAAAGTATGGACAGGAATTTATGGCGAGGATCTTTTCCCTTATAATGAGCGCACTAAAATCCATTTTCAGCGCACAGATATGCAGTATTTTACCTCCCGAGGCTGCCCTTTCCGCTGCACATTTTGCGCCTTAAGTTCTCCATGGATACCAAAAAGCATTGACGAGATTGACCGCGAATTAAAAACCATCCACAACGACATCGGATTTAAAGAAATATCTTTTTCCGACCCCAATATCGCTTACGGAATTTATAAAGAAGCAGATAAGACAATAGTTTTGGATCGGATAAAAAGAATGAAACAAATAGGGAAAATTATGAGAGATATTAATGTAAAGTGGGATGGCAATATCCGGGCCGACCACCTTACGCCCGAAATGGCAGACGCCCTCGTTGAATCTAACAGCTATTCTATAGAAATTGGCGGCGAATCGGGCAATGATTTTTTCCTTCGCAATGTCATTAAAAAAGGATACGGGGTAGACGCTATAAAAAAGGCTGTCCTGCTTACTCGAGGCTCCGGCATTTCAGTTATGTATAGTTTTTTAGCTAAAATGCCCAGGGAAACAAGGGAAATGCTTTTAGACACCCTTTCGCTTATTGATTGGATTGCCCAAACCGACCCTGATGCCAGGGTTTCAATTTTTAACTTTTCTCCTTATCCGGGAACTCCAATGTATGAGGACGCTATTGCCGGCGTTGAAGGGTATCCGAAATTTGTTCCGCCAACTACAATGAAGGGCTGGGGGAGCTTGCAGCTGATGAACTCTCCTCTTTATTGGATTGCCGGCCTTTGTTTTCGCAAAGATAATGTAAATAAGAATTTTCCGGGAGAAGATAAAAAACTTATTCAGCCATATATTGAGTTAGCTGAAAAAAAATGGGAAGCAAGAGATATTGACGACTTCCCCCAAAAAGAGGTTGAAGCGCTTGTGGCAAAACAAATAGAAAAGCATGGCTCAAGAACTAATTAAATATGATTTTTACAGCTCATCAGCCAGCATATTTGCCTTGGTTAGGACTGATTCACAAAATTGCCATAAGCGACGCATATGTTCATTTAGACAATGTTCAATTTGAAAAAAATAGTTTTACCAACCGGAATAAAATTAAAACAGCCAATGGCCCCATTTGGCTGACGGTGCCCGTTTTTTTAAAAGATCACATAAAAAAGACAATTAAAGATATTAAAATAGATAACACTAAAAATTGGCGCCAATCCCACCTAAAGTCCATATATCTAAATTATAAAAAAGCCCCTTATTTCAATAAATATGCTGATTTTTTTGAACAAGTATACAAAAAAGAATGGGACTCTCTATCAGATTTAAATGATTACATGCTGCAGTGTCTTTTAAAAGAATTGGGCGTAAAGGTAAAATATTATAAAGCTTCCGAATTAAATTTGCAGAGCCATAAATCAGACTTAATATTAGAAATGTGCAAGAAATTAGAAGCGAATTTATATGTTTTTGGGGCACTGGGCAGGGATTATGCAAAAAAAGAAGATTTTACTAAAGAGGGCATAAAGGCATATTTTCAAGATTTTAAACATCCGGAATACCCCCAGCTTTGGGGAGAATTTACTCCTTATCTTTCAGTGATTGATTTGCTTTTTAACTGCGGAGAAAAAAGTTTGGAGATTTTGATGAGAAATAATATTAGCAAGAACGAATTATATGTTCAGCAAAAATAAAATTTTAATAGTAGCTGCCCATCCTGATGACGAAATTTTAGGCTGCGGGGGCATGATGGCAAAGTATGCTGGAGTCAACGAAATTTCCATTTTGATTTTGGGGGAGGGAATTACTTCTCGTTATTCAAACCGCCTTCAAGCGCCCAAGCGAGAGTTAATCAAATTAAAAGAAAGAGCAAAAAAGGCCGCAAAATTTTTAGGAATAAAAAATATTTTTTTTCTTGACCTGCCAGACCAACGTTTTGAAACAGCGCCTTTTTTAGATATAACAAAAAAAATTGAAGAATTTATAAAAAAAATTAAACCTGAAATTATTTTTACCCACAGCCACGCTGATTTGAACCTTGACCATCGTATTGTTTTTGAGGCTGTTTTGACAGCTGCCAGGCCTGTTAAAAATTGTCCGGTCAAGGAAATATATAGTTTTGAGACTCCCTCTTGCACCGAATGGAGTTTTCAGAAGATAAATGGAGCATTTTTACCTAATGTTTTTGAAGACATATCGTCAACTATTAAAAAGAAAATCAAAGCAATCCAAATATATGAATCAGAGATGAGAGAATTTCCCCATCCAAGGTCTCTGCAGGGAGCAAAGATTTTGGCGCAGAACAGAGGCCTCAGAGCAGGCCTAAGATTTGCTGAAGCGTTTGAATTAATCAGGCGCATCAATTAAATTTTATGAAAAAAGAAAATATTAAAATCCCTTTAAACAGACCGACAATAACTTTAAAAGATATTGATTATCTAAAAAAGTCAGTAGGCCCTGATTTATTTTCTGGCAAGTCAGTGAAGGAGTTTGAAAATAAATTTGCAAACTATATAGGGAGAAAATATGCCGTGACAACCAGCTGCGGAACAGCTGCTTTGCATTTGGCCTTGTTATCTTTAAACATTAGCGAGGGCCAGGAAGTTATATGCCCCTCTTATACTTGCGTATCTATATTAAACGCAATAAACTATTTAAAAGCAAAAATAAAGCTAGTTGATTGCAATTTTGATATAAAAAATGGGAATTTTAATATTTCTATTCCAGATTTAAAAAATAAAGCAACAAAAAAAACAAAAGCAATTATTGTTCCCCATACATTCGGCTATCCAGCTCAAATAGACAAAATAGTCGCCTTAGGGATTCCTGTGATAGAAGACGCCACTCAATCTTTGGGCGGATCTTATCTCAATAAAAAATTAGGCAGTTACGGGCTAATATCAATTTTTTCTTTGCACCATTCAAAGATGCTCGCAACAGGAGAAGGAGGGATATTATTAACTGATTCAAAAAAAATATTTGATAAAGTGAATTTTCTGGGAGACTATGCCCTTACCGTTATTAGCCAACGCTTGTCTGCGCCCTCTGAATATCATATCCAATATAATTACAAAATGAGTGATTTAAACGCGCTTTTAGGAATTAGCCAATTAAGCCAAGTTTCGCAATTTGTTAAGAAAAGAAGAGAGATAGCCGAAATTTATAAGCTCGCTTTTAAAAGTTTGGCCGAAATACCAGATAACCCAAAAAACCATATTTTTTGGAGATATCCTGTTAAAACTAAAAAAGATCCTCGTCAAATTTTAAAAAAAGCTTTAAAATACGGCATTGAATTAGGGAGGGGAGGGTATCCGCTTCTTCACCAGTACTTGAAACTAGATGGCAAAAAATTTCCTAATACAGAAAAAACAATCTCTTCTTTATTTGTCGTTCCCACTTACCCTTCTTTAACGGACAAAGAGATAAGTTACATAATAGAAACCCTCAAAAAAATATTATGAATAATATAGGCGTTATCATTCAAGCTAGAATGGAATCAGAGAGGCTGCCCGGCAAAGTATATAAGAAAATTTTAGATAAGCGTCTTTTAGAGCACGTTATTTTAAGAGTTAAAAAATCTAAGCTTATTAAGAAATCAGTGGTGGCTATCCCCGATACTAAAAAAAATTTACTTCTTTTGCCGCTCATTAAAAAGAATAAAGCCGAATTTTATTTAGGGAGCCTAAAAAATGTTCTTTTGCGATATATAAAAGCCGCAGAAAAATTTCAGATTGACCCAGTAATAAGAATTACTGCCGATTGCCCGCTTATTGACCCTTTTTTAATTGACGAGAGCGTAAAAGAATATAAAAAAATTAAAAAAAGGCCGGATTATTTTTTCATAGAGGGTTATCCCCGCGGTTTGGGAGATATTGAGATTCTTACTTTGAAGGCGCTAAAAAAAAGCATTCAATTGACCAAAGACCCTTATCATTTAGAAGAGGTAATGTCCTTTATTTTAGAAAGGCCCGATCTGTTCGATATAAAAATCGCAAAAGCTTCTTTAAATTTTTTCCGGCCGGAATTCAGACTTTGCGTAGATGAAAAACCTGATTTAGTTTTGGTGAGAAAAGTATTTGGGTATTTTAAATCAAGGGAACATTTTACTTTTAAAGAAATAATTGAATACCTTGATAAAAATCCCAGGCTAGTTGATATCAATAAAAACGTTAAACAAAAACCATGAAATACGGCTTAAAACTTTGGTCTACAGATAAAAAAGAGTTATTTAAAGAAGCTGTTTTGCTGTTTTCAAAAAAAGAAATTGATTTTTTGGAGCTGTATATCGTTCCAGATTCTCTAAAAGAGTCCAGCGTTCTTAATATCTTAAAAGATATTTCAACAACCATTCACGCTCCCCATGCAGAGCACGGTTTCGATGTTTTTACATTAGATGATTCTAAAGTAGAAATGTTTGAAAACCAAGTCATTAAGACTGCAGATTTTTTAAATAGCAAGTTCATAGTAGTTCACGCTGCGCTCGGAGATTCCCAAGAAGCATTTGAAAGAAATATTAAAAAAATCAACGACCCAAGAATTTTAGTTGAAAATATGACAAAGATAGGACTTGAAGATGAAATTTGCTTTGCGCACTCTTATTTGCAATTAAAACTAATCAAGGACTCTGGGTTTAATTTTTGTTTTGATTTTTCTCATGCGATAAAGAGTGCCCGAGCCCAGAACTTAGATTACAAAGAGTTTGTTGAAAAACTGATTGCAAAATTAGAGCCGTCATATTTTCATATATGCAATGGAGCACTCAATATCTTTAAAGACGAGCACAAAAATTTATTCGATGGCGAGTTTGACCTTAAATGGATAAAAAGCCTATTGCTTAAACTGGCAGAAAAAAAAGACATATATTTGGTTTCTGAAACGCCCAAAGGAGAAAAGGGGCTTGAAAATGACATGAAAAATATAAATTATTTTCGTTCATTATAATTAAAAAAATCAAAATGGAAACCATCAAAAAAGTATTATTTTTAAATCCGCCCGATCCGACATTGGTTGAAAATGAAAATAGTCATGGTTACGCTTATTTTGAGCCTCCGATAGGCTTGTTATACGTTTATTCTTATTTAAAAAATCAGAATAAGTATGAAACGCATATTGTCGATTTGAACATTGAAATGAAATTTATCAGCAAGAAAAAATTGGAAGATACTTTAGAGGATTTGGTAAATTTATATAAACCAGATTTAGTCGCCATATCCGCCTTATTCTTTACTAGCATAGATATTTTTCATAGAATTGCCAAGAAAATTAAGGAAATCAATCCAGATATTAAAATTGTTCTTGGCGGCTATTATCCAACGCACATCACAAATCTTGCCCTTGGAGATAAAAACGTTGATTATGCCATTATATCCGAGGGTGAATTGGGATTATCAGATTTAATTGAGGGGTTAAATTCGCCTGCTGGCATAGAAAATGTTGAAGGCATAGCATTTAAAAAAGATGGAAAGATAATAAAAAACGAAAGGAATAATTTTTGGAAAGGCTTTAAAGATTCAAAAAGACTGCCGTGGGAAGATGTCCATATGGAATATTACTTTAAAGAGGGAAGAATCGCCCTTTCTCGGATATATAAAAGAGAAGAATTAAAATTGGGAGCTATGACAGCAACAAGAGGTTGTCCAAATGCGTGCACTTTTTGCTCCTCATCTCGATTTTTCCAATGCAGGTGGAGATATAGAGAGGTTGATTCAATAGTCGATGAGATAAAATTTTTAAAAGATAATTATGGTGTAAACTTTATTATTTTTAATGATGTAAATATTTCCTTATCTAAAGAATGGTTTCTAAAACTTTTAGATGAATTGAAAAAACTCAACGTTAAATGGCTTGCCAGCGGTGGCCTGTCGATAAGAACAATTAATGACGAGGAGATAATAAAAAAGATGTATGAAAGTAATGTAGCTATGTTTAATGTTGCCATTGAATCAGGTAATGCCGAAATAATGAAGAGAATAAAAAAGCCGTTAACTTTAGGCGAGGTGGAAAACGTTGTTAAGTTGATTAGAAAATATGGCGATGCATATATTATTGGATCCTTTATTGTGGGCTTTCCTTTTGAAACAAAAAAGCAAGTTATAGATACGCTTGAGTTCGCGGGAAAATTACAGCTTGATTGGAGCGCATTATACTGCCTCCATCCCCTTCCCGGAACAGAAGTATATGATTATTGCATTGATAACAATTTAATAACCGAATATGATGCTCAGGATTCCAGGGATTTGGAATTTCACAGCGCGGTAGAGATAAAATATCCAGATTATACAAAAGAAGAATTAAATAAATT
>CAZGLJ010000022.1:0-10482 GCA_964526025.1 uncultured Candidatus Saccharibacteria bacterium
GCAACAACGGGCAGATACCCGGAATATAATTATTTAGATAAAGTAAAAATTACGGGAAAATTAGAAGCGCCAGCTGAATATGATGACTTTAACTATAAAAATTATTTAATGAAAGACGGTATTTATTCTGTGATAAATTTTCCGAAAATAGAAAAGCTGGATAGAGGACGGGCCTCTATCCAAGCTTCAATTTATTCGGGGATTTTATGGATAAAACAGAAAATAAGAGAAAGTATACGCAAAAATTTTTCACCTCCGCAGAGTTCAATTTTAGAGGGGACAATTTTAGGGGATAACGGAGTTATGTCTCAAGATTTGAAAAATAAATTGAACATTACAGGGCTTCGCCATATTATAGCGGTTTCTGGCACGCATGTTGTAATTTTAAGTTCAATTATAATGTCTTTGTTATTAGCTTTTGGATTTTGGCGAGGCCAGGCCTTTTATTTAGCGGTAATTTTTATATGCCTTTACATTATTTTAACAGGACTGCCGGCTTCTGGAATTAGAGCTGGCATCATGGGTGGAATTTATCTATTGGCCCAAAAATTAGGAAAACAGTCGGCGATTTCAAGAATAATTATTTTGGCATGCAGCCTGATGCTTTTATTCAATCCCTTGCTTTTATTTTACGATGTCGGTTTCCAGCTTTCTTTTTTAGCTGTATTCGGAATAATTTATTTTGAGCCGCTTATCAGAAATTTCTTTAAATTTTTAATTAAAAAGTTTTCTGGGTTAAATATAAAAGAAAAGCACGAAAATTCATTAAGTTTAATATCTGTTACCCTTGCAGCTCAAATTTTTACACTGCCTATTATAGTTTTTAATTTTGGCAACATATCATGGGTTTCTCCAATTGCAAATATTTTAGTTCTGCCAATTATTTATTATTTAATGCTCTTTGGATTTTTAGCTTCTTTAGCCGGAATTTTTTCAAATATCTTAGGCTGGCTTTTATCAATCCCTTGCTATATTTTATTAAATTATTTTATATGGGTGATTGATTTTTTCTCAAAGCCCTGGATGTACCAGGCTGTTAAAAATGTTTCTTGGATTTGGCTGGTAAATTCTTACTTGATTATTAGTTTTATTACTTCATTTCTTAATAAAAAATACAGCCAAAGATTTTAGATGTCATTTCGCAAAAAAAATAACCGCAAGATTGAGTACTCGCGGCTTTTGTTTTTTTGCCTTTTTGCTATGCCGCGCGGTCTGGAATATTTATTTCTGGAATTTCTGTTTCTTTATTTTCGATTGTCTTTTTTGAGTAAATTTCTGGCCGGCGATAGCGGTCTATTAGAATAAGAGCAACCATTAAAAGCAGAGCTATAATTCCGATAATCGGCGCCCAAAAAGATTCTGTTTTCATTATTTCAGGGATTCCAGAAAACATAGGTTTTCTCCCTTATGTTAAAGTGCAGAAATTAATGGTTTAATATTATCAGATTGTTAAAATTTTTCAAGATTTAATGTATAATGAAACAATATGGATAGTGATAAAAATAGAAATCAAAAAGCATGGGTTGTTGCAGCTGACATGGGTTACGGCCACCAGAGGACGGCTTATCCTTTAAGGGGTATTGCTTTTAGCGATAAAATTATTAATGCCAACAGCTACGAGGGAATTCCTAAAAAGGATAGAAGTTTTTGGCGGCAAACCCGCTCTTTATACGAGTTTATTTCCAGATTTAAAAGAATACCATTATTGGGCGATTTCATATTTTCTTTTATGGATAAATTCCAAAGAATTCTCAGTTATTATCCAAAAAGAGATTTATCGCGCCCCAATTCCAGTTTAAAAAACGTTTTTCATCTTATAAAAGAGGGATGGGGCAAGGATTTGGTTGAAAGGCTCAAAAAAAACCCCCTGCCCGTAGTTGCAACTTTTTTTACCCCTGCTTTTATGGCAGAGGAATATAAATATCCAAATAAAATTTATTGCGTTGTGTGCGATGCGGATATAAATAGGTCTTGGGTTTCTTTAAATCCTAAAAAAAGCAAGATTAAATATTTTACCCCCTGCACTTGGGCGAGAGACAGGCTTAAACTTTACGGAGTAGCTCCTGAAAATATTTTTTTAACAGGATTTCCTCTGCCCAAAGAGAATATCGGCACTGAAAATTTGGAAGTTTTAAAAGAAGACTTAAGAAATCGTTTGGTAAACCTTGACCCTGAAAAAAGATATAGAAAAATGTACGAGCCGTTAATAAAAGGCGTTTTGGGAAAATTGCCGGATAAATCAGACCACCCCTTAACCATAATGTTTTCCATAGGCGGAGCTGGAGCCCAAAAGGAAATATGCATTAAAGCAATAAACAGTTTAAAAGAAAAAATAAAAAATAACCAACTGAGATTTATTATTTCTTTAGGCGTCAGAGGAGAGCTGGAAAAATATTTTTTAGAAAACATTAAAGGATTAAAATTAGACGGATGGGTCCATGTGCTTTCCGCTAAGACTATCAATAAGTATTTTCAAACATTTAATGAAACATTGAGTCAAACGGATGTTTTATGGACAAAGCCGTCTGAATTATCCTTTTATGCGGGACTGGGTATTCCTATAATTATAGCTCCCACCATCGGCTCGCAGGAGGATTTTAATAAAAAATGGCTTTTGCATATTGGCGCCGGGATTTCGCAGGAAAACCCTAAATATACAGACCAATGGTTTTTTGATTGGCTAAATGCTGGTGATTTTGCCGAATTGGCCATGGAGGGATTTATTGAGATAGAGAAACTTGGAACTTATAATATTGAGCGAATTATTGCAAATGAATAAGCTAATCAAAATATTTTTTCTGTCTTTGATAGTAATTTTTGCTTTATTTGCCGTTGTTTTTTCTTATTTTTTTGTTGGTTCGGCTCCTTCAGCAGAAAATATAGTTTGGGGCGTTGATTTTTCCCAAATGCAGGCTGAGGCCTTAAAACTTGATTGGAAAGAAACTTATTTAGCGCTACTTGACGACCTTGGGGTAAAGAATATAAAATTACATATTCAGTGGGACTGGATAGAAGGTAAAAAGGGCAGTTATTTCTTTGATGACGTTGATTGGCAGATAAACCAAGCCGAAAAAAGAAATGCAAAAATTATTTATGTAGTCGGCATGAAAACAGGCCGGTGGCCAGAGTGCCATATTCCTAGCTGGGCAGAAAACCTCTCAAAAGAGCAGCAGCAAGACGAGATTTTAAAATATCTAAAAGAAATTATTTTAAGATACAAAGACAATAATACCATTGCTTTTTGGCAGGTTGAAAACGAGCCTTTGTTTGATTTTGGCATTTGCCCGTGGTACGACGAAAATTTTTTAAGAAAAGAGGTCCAGTTTGTAAAATCATTAGACCCTTCGAGGCCCGTTATTATTTCAGATTCGGGCGAGCAGTCAATGTGGTTTAAGGCAGCTAAAATTGGAGACATTGTCGGAATTACAATGTACAGAAAAGTTTGGGCCCGCGTGGCAGACGGATTGGGATTTAATTTCGATTCTTTTTTAAAGCCAGTTACTTATTGGAGAAAAGCAGAGCTAATAAAAAAAATATTCGGCAAGGATGTAATAGGCATTGAGTTGCAGGCAGAGCCATGGACTTCAAAACCTTTTTATAATGTTTTACTGCCAGAACAGGAAAAAACAATGAATTCAGATTTATTTAAAAAAAATGTTGAATATGCAAAAGAAAGCGGGCTCAGCAAGTTTTATTTTTGGGGAGCCGAATGGTGGTATTGGTTAAAAACCACTCAAGATAAACCAGAAATTTGGAATGAAGCTAAAAATCTGTTTTAATTTATGTTGTCGATTATAATTCCATCTTTAAATGAAGAAAAATATCTACCCTTGCTTTTAAAATCAATTAAAAAGCAAAGATTTTTTGATTACGAAATAATTTTAGCTGACGCGGGCTCAAAAGATAAAACTTTAGACGTCGCAAAAGAATATAACTGCAAAATTGTTAAAGGCGGATTGCCGGCAAAAGGAAGAAATGAGGGCGCAAAAGTTGCAAAAGGCGATTTATTGTTTTTCTGCGATGCAGATGTTATCTTGCCGGATGATTTTTTTAAAAGAGCTGTGAAGGAATTTAAAGCAAGACAGCTTGATCTTGCCAGTTTCTGCCTTGTCCCAATTCCTGAAAATAGAGTTTCCTCCTTTTTTCTGAATATCTTTTATAACCAGCCCATTATTTTATTAGAAAACGCCTTGCCTCATGCGGCTACTGGTATTTTGATTAAAAAAGATATATTTGAAAAATTAGGCGGTTTTGACGAAGATGTAAAATTAGCCGAGGACCATTATTTAGCCAGGCGCGCCCAGAGAGTATTTAAAGCTAACTGCGGAATTATAAAATCTACAGAAATTTTTGTTTCTGACAGGAGATTCAGGACAGATGGATGGATTAAAATAGGCATAAAATATTTATTGTGCGAATTGCACCTGCTCTTTTTAGGTCCTGTCAAATCTGATATATTTAATTATAAATTTAACCATTATGACAATAATAAGAAGTGAAAATTATGTATAACTTGCCAGAATTTAACCCTAAAATTAAACAAAAAATTTTTAATATAGCAAAAGACAGAGGCATATGGCTCGGCGTTTTATTGCTCGTTGCTTTTGTGGCTCTTGGGTTTTCAAGCGGAGCATTCTCTTTAGATTATATTTCAAACCAGATTAAGTCGTTAGCCCAAAAAATAGAGGCGCCGGCTATAAACAAAACAGCAGAGAACATCTATAAATCGGATATCTCTTACGAGCAGGCAATAATAAATGCGGTTAAATCCGCTTCGCCATCTGTTGTCAGTATTATAATTTCAAAAAACCTTCCCGTGTATGAACAGCAATGGATAAATCCCTTCGGCCAAGACAGCCCGTTTGATTTGCAGATTCCACAATATGTGCAGAAAGGAACTAAATTGCAGGAAATCGGCGCAGGGTCAGGTTTTATAGTTTCAGCTGACGGATTAGTTTTAACGAATAAGCACGTTGTGTCAGACAACAAAGCCGAGTACACTGTTTTTACAAATGACGGACAAAAATATTCAGCTAAAGTTTCAGCTTTAGACCCTGTGCAGGATTTAGCTGTTATAAAAATTGAATCGGGTCAAACGTTCCAGCCTGTAAAGCTTGGCGATTCTTCACAAATTCAAATTGGACAAACTGCGATTGCTATTGGAAACGCTTTAGGCCAGTTTACAAATACAGTTTCAGTTGGAGTTGTTTCCGGCCTTCAAAGGACAATTTCAGCTTCAGACCAAACAGGGTCTTTTTCAGAAACTTTAGAGGGAATTATCCAAACAGACGCGGCGATTAATTCAGGAAATTCAGGAGGCCCGCTTTTAAATTTAAAAGGGGAAGTTATAGGAATAAATACTGCTATGGCCCAAGGCGCCCAGAATATTGGCTTTGCCATACCAATTAATACTGCCAAAAAAGCCATTGACCAGGTTATAAAAACTAATAAAATAGTTTATCCATTTTTGGGAGTAAGATATGTTTTAGTTTCAGAACAAGTCAAAGAAAAGTATAATTTGCCATTAGATTATGGGGCTTTAGTGTTAAAGGGGAGCAACGGCGAGCCAGCTGTCACTTCAGATTCTGCAGCTGAAAAGGCAGGCATTAAAGAAAAAGATGTTATATTAGAGCTTAACGGAGAAAAAATAACCGCAGACAACAAATTATCAGCAATAATTATGAAGTATAATACTGGAGACAAGGTGGTATTAAAAATTTTAAGAGGCGGCGAGGAAATGAATATTGATGTGACGTTAGGCGAGAGGAGTTCGTAGCTGTTGACACTATTTTTAATTTTGCTAACATTAAAAACGTATGGAAAAACAAACTTACCTTAGATTGAATAATTTCTTCTTCTTTTTTAGCTTCTTCGCAAAAGAGGTTGGTTTTGATAAATTAAAAATAGAAAAATAAAAAGTAAAAATTAGTTAATCAAAACTAGCCTCTCTCGTCGAGAGGCTTTTGTTTTTGCTCTTTTACAAGGAGGATATCCGTGATTATCACAATGAGAAAGCAGGCGAATATATTAATGGTTGAGCATGTTGCGACAACCTTCCAAAGAGCTGGTTATGATGTTCTTATAAGAAATGGTGAGGGAAAAACCATGATAGCTGTTCTTGGCCAGGGCTATGTTGCCCCTTTTACATTAGATAGATTAGCTGGAGTAGAAAAAATAGATAGAAATAATGATTTATTTAATTCGACCAATGGAGAAGGTTTCACAGAGGCATATGAATTTTTTGCAAAGTATGAGTCGCGTAAAGCGGGTTATTTGGTCAGTTCCATTTTAATGTTGACTATTTATAATTATCTGATATAATATGAGTGGTACCTTTTTCAGACCTATTTTTTTAATGGAGGACAATAGATGAAAACCTATACAACAGGGCAAGTGGCTAAGATTTGCGGGTTAACACCTCGCAAAGTGGCGAATTTGTTTGATAATGGCAAAATTAATGGGCATCTTAAAGAAAGCAAATTCCAGCGCCGCAGCCATCGCCGGATTCCGGTGAAGGACTTGATTGAGTTTATGCTAAAGCATGATATTTCTTTTGAGAAGCTTGAAGACGACCCTGTAGCTCAAAAGGTGATTCTGTGCCACAAGTCAGCAGAGTTAAAAGAGTTAATCGCCAGGGCCAAAAAATTCGGCGACCTCTTTTTGAAAATCAAACAATCTTCTGATGAAATTATAGAAATCATTGGGGTATTAGGATCTTTAGAAGATGTTCGCGGCATTGCCAGAAATAATTCCTGGGCAAAAGTTTTCAGAAAAATGGCTGATGTCATAGAGCAGCACACAAGAGTGTGCATAGCCAACTTCAAAAAGTAGGCAAAATAGGCATTATGGGCGTTCCGATTTTATCGCGAACGCCTCTTTTTTTTGCAAATTTACCCCTTGATTTTTTCTTAATTTTAAACTAAAATGAAAACACAAAACTATGAATGGAGCTAATTTCACAAATAAAGCCCAGGATGCAATAATGCAGGCCCAGCAGTTGGCTCAGGAAAAAGGACAGCAGCAAATTGATGCTTTGCATCTTTTATTTTCTTTGCTGTCTGCGGAGGGCAGCATTATTATAACTATTTTGCAAAAATTAGGAGTTGATGTTGATTCTTTAAAGAAAAAAACTGAAGCGCAGATAACAAAAATTCCAACAATTTTAACGCCAACTGCATTTGGTCAGTTTTATCTTACACAGGATATGGCGAAAGTTTTAGACCGGGCCCGCCAGGAGGCAGTGAAAATGAATGATGAGTTTATTTCAGTTGAGCATTTGTTTTTAGCGCTTTTAGATACAAAATCAGCTGCAAAAGAAGTTTTAGAAAAGATTGCATTTCTGACTCCGGGAGCTGATGAGGGCAGTTTAAAAACTTCGAAATTAGATTATGAAGCAGTTATAAAAATTTTATCTCAAATAAGAGGTGGGCAGAGAATTACCGACCCGGAGCCTGAATCAAAATATCAGGTGGTAGAAAAATACACCAGAAATTTAACGAATTTAGCTGCAGCAGGGAAAATTGACCCGATAATCGGCAGGGACAACGAAATAAGAAGATTAATGCAGATAATTTCCCGCAGGACAAAAAATAATCCCGTGCTAATCGGCGAGGCAGGAGTTGGCAAGACAGCAATTGTTGAAGGGTTTGCCAGAAGGATTGCCAGAGGGAATATGCCAGACTTTTTAAAAAACAAAGAGGTGATTGCCTTGGATTTAGGGGCAATAATTGCAGGAACCAAATACAGGGGCGAGTTTGAAACAAGAATTAAAGCACTGTTAAAAGAATTAAACAGGGCTGCAGGCAGATATGTTTTGTTTATTGATGAGCTGCATACTTTAGTTGGAGCCGGGGCGGCCGAGGGAGCGATTGACGCTTCAAATTTATTAAAGCCTGCTTTAGCGCGCGGAGAATTAAGGGCAATTGGAGCCACAACTTTAAAAGAATACCAAAAATATATTGAAAAAGACCCGGCTTTGGAAAGAAGATTCCAGCCGATTTATGTGCAAGAGCCGTCAGTTGACGACGCTACAGCGATATTAAGAGGAATAAAAGAAAAATATGAGGTTCATCACGGGGTAAGAATAAAGGATTCCGCCATTAAAGCCGCAGTTGAGCTGGCTAACCGCTATATTTCTGACAGATTTTTGCCCGATAAAGCAGTTGACTTAATGGACGAGGCAGCCTCTGCTTTGAGATTGGAAATTGAATCTGAGCCGCAGGAATTAGAAAAATACAACCAAGAGCTTACAAAACTGGAAATTGAAAAACAGGCTTTAAAAAAAGAAAAAGGCTCAGAAAGGCGGTTGAAAGCAATTGCCAGAGAATTAGCTGACTTAAAAGAAAAAACAAAGGGATTAAGAGCTAAATGGTCAGCGGAAAAAGAACTGATTAATAAAATAAAAGACATCAGGGAAAAATTAGACAACCTTTCTTACCAGACAGAAATTGCCCAAAGAGAGGCGGATTTAGAAAAGGTAGCTGAAATAAAATATGGAAAAATACCCGAATTATTAAAAGAGCAGAAAGCAATAGAGCAGAAATTAATAAAACTGCAGAAAGCGCATCATTTTTTGAAAGAAGAAGTGACAGAAGAAGATATCGCCCGCGTTGTTTCCATGTGGACCGGGATTCCGGTAATGCGTTTGATTACAGAAGAAGCAAAGAAATTAGAAACAATGGAGGCAACTTTAAACAGGCGAGTCATCGGCCAACAAGAAGCGATTTCAGCAACATCCAGGGCGATACGCAGAGCAAGGGCAGGCATTTCAGAAGAAAACAAGCCTTTAGGGTCTTTTCTGTTTTTGGGTCCGACCGGCGTTGGCAAAACAGAAACAGCCAGGGCTTTGGCAGAATTCTTATTTGATGATGAAAAAGCGATGATACGGCTGGATATGTCAGAATATATGGAGCGTCATACGGTTTCCAAAATTATCGGCTCTCCGCCTGGATACGTTGGTTATGAGGAAGCCGGCCAATTGACAGAGAAAGTCAGAAGAAGGCCGTATTCTGTAATATTGCTTGATGAGATTGAAAAAGCCCATCCTGAAGTTTTTAACATCCTGCTGCAGATTTTTGAGGATGGCAGATTAACTGATTCTAAAGGCAGAATGGTTTCTTTTAAAAACACGATTATAATAATGACTTCTAATTTGGGTTCTGATTATATAAGCAAAATGTCTTCAATTGGTTTTAATACAAGAGAAGAAATAGCTGAAAGAGAATCAATGAAAGAAAAAATAATGGATTCATTGAAAGAAACATTTAGGCCGGAATTTTTAAACAGGATTGATGAAGTTGTGATTTTCAATTATTTAGCCAAAACAGAAATAAAAAATATTGTTGATTTAGAATTGTTAAAAGTTGAAAAGCGCCTGGCCGCAAAAGAGATAAAAATTAAGATTTCTGAAAAAGCCAAAGACCTTTTAGTAAAAGAAGGATTTGACCCAAATTTGGGAGCCAGGCCGTTAAAAAGAGTTATCCAGCGTTTAATTTTAGATCCGTTATCTATTAAAATAGTTACAAATGAAATTTCAGAAGGCAGCAGTATTTTAATTGATGAAAGCGCAGGCAAGATAGTTTTTGAAACTCCTAAGATTTTAATCCGGCCAAAGGAATTTTCAAAATTAGCCAAATCAAAAAAGTAATATTTTTTTAATTATGATATAATTAGAGGGCGTGTTTTAAAGAATACACTTTGATTTTTGTTTTGTTTATTGTTAAATTTATGGAAGAGAAATTTCTAAAACTAACCAACGCCGTCTATGGAATATTGGCATATTTTCCAGAGGCAGATCCGTTAAAAAGCAGGGCTAAAGACAAGGCATTGGTCATAATGGACAACTTATCTTTAGTTTTTGGCACTTCTGGCTGGGTTTCGTTAAAAACCTGCCTGCCGGCAGGCAGGGAGAAGGTTCAAAGCCAGCTTTTAGATGATATTGATATGCTTTTAAATTATTTAAAACTTGGAAAATTACAGGGTTGGTTGAGTCCCATCAATTATCTTATAATTTCTAATGAATATGAAAAAATAAGGAAAAAAATAGCATTATCTCCAGACTTTATAAAAAGGATTACTAAGATAGAAGTTCCCATTGCCTTGCAAGAACACACGCAAATAGCCCCAGAGAAACCCCCTGAATCTTTTGCCCCGATTTTCTCTGACCGTCAGAAAAAGATACTGGATTTTTTACAAGAGCACAAAAAAGCCCAAGTTATGGATTTACAAACAATCCTGCCAAATATTACAAAAAGAACAATAAGAAGAGATTTAGATGAGTTGTTGAAAATGGGTAAAATAATCCGTTTAGGCGAGTTTAACCAAATTTTTTATAAAATTAGCGATATTTAGACTAGTTAGTCGATAGGAAATTGATAGGTCAAAGAATTTTTAGTATTTTGTCCTATCAAGACTTGATTTTATCCGAGCTTTGTCTTATAATATAACTTCAGCGTAATGGATAACAATAGAGAACAATTTAGC
>CAZGLJ010000023.1:0-9936 GCA_964526025.1 uncultured Candidatus Saccharibacteria bacterium
GCCGATGGTAGTGCGTTAGCGCGAGAGTAGGTAGTTGCCACCCTTGCATTCAAAACTAAAAAACCCCGCCTTAGCGGGGTTTTTTAGTTGCATAAAAAAAGACGAAGGAGTAAAATGATTTATAATCAATAAGCTTGCATGAACGGCCTAAAAAATATTTCAATAAATAAAAAAAATAATATATTACTGAAGGGTTTAGCCGGAGCGGCTGTCTTATTTTTATTTATTTTTGTTTTAAATTTTTTTAACGCGCAAATTAAGAACTCTTTTTATTTTTTGTCTTATCCCGTGCAAAAAGTTTTTTTCGCCGCAGGAGAGACGGCGTCCGGATATTTAAAGCCTGTTTTTAATGTTGGAAACTTAGCAAAAGAAAATGAAAATTTAAAAAGAGAAAACGAAAAACTTTTATTTCAAATATCTTTACTGCAGGCAATTGAAAAAGGAAATCGGGCGCTAATCGATATGTCTTTACAAAGCCAAAACAGAGATTTTACGACCGTGATGGCAGAAATTTACGGCCTCGACGGCAAAGATGCGCTTTCTATAAATAAAGGGTCAGCAGACGGCATTTTAGAGGGCATGCCGGTTATTAACCAGCAGGGCGTTCTTTTTGGCAAAACTTTTGAAGTTTATAAAAATTTTTCTAAAGTGGTTCTAATTTCAAACAAAAACAGCGTAATTAGCGTTAAGGTCCAGCAAAGCGCAGCAGACCTGTCAGCTCTTGAAATTGACGGGGTGGTTAAAGGAAATGGCGGACTGGAAGTTTATTTGGATTTAGTGCCGGTTGATGAGCAAATAAACGAGGGTGATGTTTTAGTGACGTCTGTTTTAGAGGGAGTGTTCCCTAAAGATCTTTTAGTGGGGAAAATAACAAAAAAAGAAAAGAATGACCAAAAACCCTTCCAGCAGGCCCATGTGGAGCCGTTTTTTAGTTTAGATAACATAAATAATTTATTTGTAATTACAAACTATAAGCAAGAAAAGTAAGTGCTGATAGTTTATGCTTTATGTGGTTTTGGCCATTAATAATGCTCTCTCTTTTTTATTTCTTTGCGCTCCTGCAAAACAGTTTTTTTGCGCACTTTAATTTATTTGGAGCTGTACCGAATTTAGTTTTTGTTTTTTTCTTTCTGCTTGTTTTTTTTGAAAAGCCGGACAAAAATTTACGGGTTATTTTTTATGCAATAATTGCCGGATTGTTTTTAGACGTTTTTTCTTGCGCCTATTTGGGCGCATCTATAATCTTGCTTATAATTATCGGTTTTCTAATAAAAAAAATACAATCACTGCTTAAAGAAAAAAAAGACAAACATCCCTTCGTTTATTTTTTAAGTCTTTTTCTTATATTATTGGTAATTTATGACTTATTGATGCCACACTTGGATATGAGCTTCGGCATTTATTTTTTTGGCAGGATGATTTATAGTTTGCTGTTTGCTACTGCAGGTTTTCATGTCTGCAAAAAAATTGTAAAAAAAGACAATGTCATTTAATAAGTATAAAATTAAAAAATCTTACGGCGATATAGAGACTCACGAAGTTTTTTTAGACAAGCTGGCGAAAACCAAAGAAGAGGAATTGGGAATTTCAGAAAAAAAACTCGAGGTTCCATTGAAAGAGAAAATATCCTACATTTTGCTTGGAATTTTTTTGTTATTAGCAATCTCGCTTTTTTTAAAGACGTTTTATTTCCAAATTGTTGAAGGAAAAAAATTATATATCGCCTCCGAAAATAATAAGGGATTAGCCACCCTGGTTATACCGGAGCGTGGCATAATATACGACAGCAATTTGAAAAAACTTGTTTCAAACTCTCCTGCCTTTGATTTAGTTTGCGACAGGAGATACTTTTCAATATCGTCTGAAGCTGTCGCGAAAAAAATTAAAGATATTGCCAAAACCATTGGTAAAAACGCTGACCAGTTAAAAAAAGAAATTGAAAGTTCTAACGCGCCAGAGTTTTTAGTTTCTGAAAACATAAGTCACGATAATCTTTTGGTTTTAGAAACAAAAATAAAAGAATTTACGGGCTGTAAAATACAGCAGAATACTGAAAGAAATTATTTATATGGTCCGGTTTTCTCCCATATTTTAGGATATACAGGAAGAATTAACAAAGATGAATATTCAAGTTTTTCGGGATATGCGATTAACGATTATATAGGCAAAACTGGCCTGGAAAGATATTATGAGGCATATCTCAGGGGAAGGCCTGGACAGACGAGAGAATTAAAAAACGCTTCTGGCGCTGAGGAAGGAGTTAAAATAATATCTCAGCCGCAGGCAGGAGATAATTTAGTTTTAAATATAAATGCTGATTTGCAAGACAGGGTTTACCAGGCATTAGAAAAAAGTATAAAAAATGTTGGAGCTAAAAAGGGGGCCGCTGTTGCTATGGACCCGCAAACCGGGGCAGTTTTAGCGCTGGTCTCTTATCCTTCTTATGATGATAATCTTTTTTCAGGGGGAATTTCACAAGAGGATTTTGATAAGATACAAAACGATCCGTCTGAGCCTTTATTCAACAGGGCCGTTTCAGCGCAATACCCCACAGGCTCTACAATCAAGCCGTTTGAGGCGTCAGCTGCTTTGCAGGAAAAAATAATTTCTCCGGATAAACAAATAAATGACCCGGGATACATTTTAGTTCATAACCAATACGACCCGAGTATTGTTTACAGGTATGGCGGAGTCCAACCGCACGGCTGGGTTGATATGAGAAAAGCTTTAGCTGTGTCTTCAAACATTTATTTTTATACTGTTGGCGGAGGATATGAAGGTCAGGAGGGTTTGGGTCCCACAAGAATTAAAAAATATCTCTCGCTTTTTGGCTGGAGCCAAAAAACAGGAATTGATTTGCCTAGCGAATTTTCAGGATTCATCCCGGACCCCGAATGGAAGAAAAAAACAAAAGGCGAGGGTTGGTGGGACGGCGATACATATAACCTTTCCATCGGCCAGTCAGATTTGCAGACAACTCCTTTGCAGGTTGCGTCAGCATACAGCGCCATTGCCAATGGCGGAACTTTATACAAACCCCAGATTATAAATAAAATTATCTCAGCAGATAACGCAAAAACAATTAAGAAATTTTCGCCGGAAATTATAAGAAGTAATTTTATTGACGCTGAAAATTTAAAAATTGTCAGAGAGGGAATGAGAGACGGCGTAACAGAGCCGTACGGCTTGTCAGCATATTTAAACGATTTGCCGGTTTTAGTGGCAGCCAAAACTGGAACTGCAGAAATTGGCTATCAAAATCGTTTTAATGTCTGGTCGTCTGTTTTTGCTCCGTACGAAAATCCGGAAATAGTTTTAGTGGTAACTGTTGAAGAAGTCCAAGGCCTGGGAGCTGTAACTTTGCCGGTAGCAAAAGATGTTTTAAATTGGTATTTTACAAAGAAGTAGGTATATAATAAATAAATATATTTAAGAATTTTATGGCAAATAAATTTGAAGGCTATACAGGTAAAATTGCGGAGAGCGAGGTTTTAGGAGAAACCACGCCAGAAGAAAAAGAGCGGGAAAAGGAATTTAATGGTGAATATATTTCTTTTAAACAGGCGGTTGAGTTGGTAAAAGACAATGGGCGCCAACCGTTTGAAGACCCAACCAATCCAGAGGAAAAGCCATTTCCGCACGACTTGCACGCTACGCTTGTAGAGATGCTGTCTTTGGATAACTATGAGCAATTACGATTTTATACGGCCGTTGGCTCGTATCTTGATAAAAAACATGGCGTAGATGCCTTTGTTGAATTAGATTTAGGCGGTGGTGATTTAGTTAGAGCTACTTTAGATATGACCCAAAATCCTAATAAGCAAGACTACAAGGCAGATGTTGTTTTTCAATGGCCTAATGAAGGGCTAGACCGCAAAGACCCATCAGATAGGGTAGCTTGGCAAGACAAAGTAAGCGAAGTCTCAAAGGAATTGACAGATGTTTTAACAACAGAAGCAAGGGTGGCCGGTAAAACTATTCGCTCGTTAAACGAAGAAGAAATAAAAGAATCATATGAAATAGCAGAAGCCAGAAAACATAGCCACAAATGGCGCGCAGGGTTACCAATTAGAAAAAATAGAAATTTACATAGTCAACAATATCATGAACACGAAGCTTAAAGAAAAACAAAACGTTCTCGGACAAGTCGTACGGCCAAAAATAGAAGAAAGCTTCGATATTCCGGAAGAAAAACTGAAAGAGCCTCTTTTTGAAGAAGGGGCAGTTGTTCGATGTTTTTGTTTTGGATGCGGTATTTCAACAGAAATAACCGCAGAAGGGGCTATACATTTAGCTGAAAAAGCAGAGGCGGATGTGCCTTTATCCTGGGAAGGATTTTATTTTGTATCTGAAGAATGCATAGTCTGCGGTAAAGATTTTAAACGAGTCTCTTTTAAAAAAAATTCCTAATTTAGGTACACAACCAACGGATTTAGCTCCGTTGTTTTTTTATTCCGAGTGCTTGACAAGGTTGTTATAATATGCTATACTAAATAATAGTAGTGAACTTTGACAATGTTCGGCTTTTTCAGAAAGGAGATTAAAAAAAGCCGAAAAAAGAGTTTGTTTTACGTTTTTTCCGTAACCGGGCCAAAAAGCCCAAAACCGAGGAGAGATGTGATGAAGAAGAGCTTGCCAGTGTTTGCGACAGCGTGTGCGTTTCTGCCCTTTGTCCTTTTGGCCACGCTCCTATTTGGAGTGCTTGCCACGACGGCTTTCGGTGGGCAGATTTACCTCAATGTAAATCTTCCCGACTTGCAGATGAGCGCCGGATCCAGCGAAGGTGACAAAGGTGGCGAGACTTGGAGTCAAGTATACGCCAGCTTGCAGATTACCTTCGGCGAGATTCAGAATGTCGGGGTATATTACAACCCCGAATACATTTACGATTTGGAATCCGGAAAGTATAACCCCAGTCCCAACAAGGGTTGGGTCAACATTACTTTTTCCGGCCCCGAAGTGCCTTTGACAGCAACGGAAGATTACAGGTCTCAGCAGTTGAGTTTGACCCATAATGGGATTAACTTAACAGAGAGTGTGTCTTCCTATGCTTATCAGAGCAAGAACGGCGAAATGACATTGATGGATCCAATTTGGTCAAGCGCCAGTGGAAATTTCTACGGAAATTTCCATATCATCGGAGGAGGTAATGCCTCGTTCAGCGAGTACTCCTTTGACAGCGATGGCGTAATTCAGAATTGGTTTACCGCTAACGCCAGTGTCCCTGTGCAGTGGGATGTTGCGCCTGGGGTTTTGGTCCCGGCCATGTTACTGGCAAGTTCGCCAGTTCCCGAGCCATCCATGTCCGTCATGATGTTGATCGGCTTGATTCCGATCATCGGGTGGCGCGTGTGGCGTCGGTTAAAAAGATAGGTGTTGGCTCGAGCCAACACAATTCAAGGGTGTTTTCAGACAGCAATGCCTGGGCCACCCTTTTTGCTTGCGCGGTTTTGACGCCAGAGATAAAATAAGATAAGATAATAGAATAAATATAACTTTCTAAAAATATGCCAACGATAGAAGAACTAAGAAAAACAAGAATTGAAAAATTAAAAAAGCTGGAAGCGGCTGGGATTTTAGCGTATCCGGCAGAATCAAAAAGAACTCATACAATTGAGAGTGCTTTGGAAAATTTTGCAAAATTATCCAAAGCTAAAAAAACTATTGTTTTAGCTGGCAGAATAAGAGCTGTAAGAGGACACGGCGGGGCGACTTTTTTAGACGTTGATGATGGCTCTGCCAAAATTCAGACAATTATAAAGCAAGATAAAATAGGGGAGAAAGGATATAAATTTTTCCTTGATGTTTTTGATATTGCAGATTTTGTGGAAGTAAAAGGAACTTTATTCACTACCCAGCGAGGAGAAAAAACAATTGAGGCTCAAGATTATAAAATGCTGGCTAAGGCGCTTTTGCCTTTACCAGAAAAATGGCACGGGCTTTCAGACGTTGAAGAAAGATTAAGAAAAAGATATTTAGATATCATATTCAATTCGGAAGTCAAAGAAATGATAAAAAAGCGGGCTGTCTTTTGGGCTTCAATGAGGGAATTTTTGGTAAAAAAAGGATTTTTAGAAGTGGAAACTCCGGTTTTAGAAACAAAAACCGGCGGAGCCGATGCAAGGCCGTTTATTACGCGCCATAACGCTTTGGATATGGATGTCTATTTGAGAATTTCAATGGGCGAATTGTGGCAGAAAAGATTAATGGTTGCCGGCTTTGAAAAAACTTTTGAAATGGGCAGGCAATTTAGAAATGAAGGCATGGATGCTGAGCACTTGCAGGATTATACGCAGATGGAATTTTACTGGGCGTACGCTGACTATGAACAGGGAATGAAATTAGTTGAAGAAATGTATAAATACGTTGCTAAAAAAACCTTCGGGACTTTAAAATTTAAAATCAAAAATTTTGACATTGATTTGGGGAAAAAATGGGAAAAGTATGACTATGTTTCAACAATCAGTAAATATACAAAAGTTAATGTTTTAGAAGCCTCTTTGCCAGACATGGAAAAAGCGCTGAACAAATTAGGCATTGAATATGATAAAAAAGGTTTTAACAGAACAAGGGCAATTGATAATTTATGGAAATATTGCAGAAAAAATATTCCAGGCCCTGGATTTTTAATTAACACGCCAATTGATATTTCCCCCCTGGCAAAAAGAAACGAAAAAAATCAGAATGTGGCTCAAAGATTTCAGGTAATTTTAGCCGGTTCTGAAAACGGAAACGGCTATTCGGAGCTAAACAACCCAATTGACCAGGCAGAAAGATTAGAGGCTCAGCAAAAATTAAGAGACAAAGGCGACCAGGAGGCGCAAATGTATGACAAGGATTTCGTTGAGGCGTTAGAGCACGGCATGCCGCCAACCTGCGGTTTTGGAGTTTCAGAAAGTTTATTTTCATTTTTACTGGACAAGCCAAGCCGCGACTGCCAAATATTTCCTCTTATGAAACCTAAACAATAAAACTATGTTAGACATTAATTTTATAAGAGAAAATCCAGAAAAGGTTAAAGAGGCCTGCGAGAAAAAGCAGGTTAAGGTTGATGTAGATAAAATTTTAGAACTGGATAAAAAGAGAAGGGAATTGATGACTTATTCGGAAAGCTTGAAAGCCAAACAAAATAAATTAGGCAAGGAAAATATAGAAGAGGCAAAAAAATTAAAAGAGGAAATAAAAGAATTGGCGCCGGAATTAGAGAAAACAGAAAAAGAGTTAAACGACCTTCTTTTACAATTGCCAAATATCCCGTTTGATGATGTACCGGTTGGGAAAGATGAGGCGGGAAATATCGTGATTAGGAAAGTGGGCAAACCCGTTTCCGCTAAAAGCTTCGGCGAGGCAAAGGATTATATGCAACTGGGCAAAGACTTGGATTTAATTGATACAGAAAGGGCCGGAAAGGTGGCTGGTTCAAGATTTGGTTATTTAAAAAACGAACTGCCTTTGCTTGAATTCGCTTTGGTAAAATTAGTAATGGATACGGTTACGAAAGAAAAATTTGTGCCGGTTATACCGCCTGTAATGCTAAAAGAAGAGATGGCGCGGGGAACTGGCTATTTTGAATCTGGCGACAGAAACGAAGCTTATTTCTTGCCAGATGACAAAATGTATTTAATTGGAACTTCAGAGCAGTCCATGATTGCAATGCACGCCGGCGAAGTTTTAAATGAAAAAGATTTGCCAATTAGATATGTTGGGTTTTCAACCTGTTTCAGAAGGGAAGCCGGTAGTTACGGAAAGGATACAAAAGGAATTTTAAGAGTTCACCAGTTTGATAAATTAGAAATGGTAATTTTTGCAAAACCCGAAGATTCAAAAAAAGAGCACCAATTACTTTTATCTTTAGAAGAAAAATTAATGAAGCTATTGGGCCTGCCGTATCAGGTTGTAAACATTTGCACGGGGGACCTCGGCAGGCCGGCGGCGGCAAAACATGATATTGAAACATGGCTGCCTTCTGAAAACAAATATCGAGAAACCCATTCAACCTCAAACTGCACAGATTTCCAGGCGCGCAGGCTGAATATCCGCTACAAAGATAAATCAGGAAAGATGAATTTTGTGCATACCTTAAACGGCACAGCTTTTGCAATAGGCCGGATTTTGATAATGATTATGGAAAACTGCCAGCAGAAAGATGGAAGCATAAAAGTTCCAAAAGCATTGCAGAAATACTGCGGATTTAAATCAATAAAATAGTGGAAGTAATAGTTAACGGCCTTAAAGCAAATTATTTAGTATTTGGCGAGGGCAAGCCCTTTTTAATTTTGCACGGCTGGGGTTCAGCTTCCGATAGATGGACAAAAGAAGCAGAAATTATTTCAAAAAAAGGGTTTAAAGTTATAATTCCTGACTTGCCTGGATTTGGAGCAAGCGATAAATTGACGAGACCATGGACAGTTAACGATTACGTAAAATGGTTTGAAGACTTTACAAAGGCCATTAATGCGGAAAATTTTTATTTGCTTGGTTATTCTTTTGGCGGAGCGCTGGCTGCAAAAATTGCAGTAAAATATCCGCAAAGAGTTCAAAGATTATTTTTAGTTTCTGCGGCTGTTGTTAGAAAAAAAACAACTAAAAAAAGTTTTCTTGCAAAAATTTCCAAACTTGTAAAACTTCTTTATTTTTTGCCTTATTACGGGCTTTTTAGAAAAGCTGTTTATAAATTTGTAATAAGAAAAAGCGACTATGTTTATACGGAGGGCACAATAAAGCAAACCTACTTAAACGTTATCGTAGATGATATTTCTTTTAACTTGCCATTTATTATGGCGCCAACGATTATTATTTGGGGAGACAAGGACCAATCTACGCCGATAGAGGATGCTCATTTCATAAACAAAAAAATAAAAAACTCAAAACTGATAATCATTCCGGGAGCTGACCATTTGATGCACAAACAAACGCCAGAAATTTTAGCAGAAAACATAATTAGGAATCTGACATAATCTTTATGTTTTTATTTTTAAATACCTTTTGGTTTATTAGGACGTTTAAGCATGTCCTTTTTTGGCTTTATTTATGGCAATTAAAAGAATACCATATCGGCAGATTCTTAGACCATTTCAGGACTTACAAGGGCAAAAAGCTGATTTACAATTATTTGTTGCTTTTTAAGGTTATTTTAGCTGTTCTTTTTGTTTTTGATATAGAATTTTTTTCATTATGGTTTTCCATTTTGTTTTTAATTTATTTTATAGAATCAGCAATATTTTTAAAACAGTTTTGGTCAAAATCACTAAAGAGGCCCGTAAGAACCTTTAAGACTTTACTTTTAACATTCGTATCTTTTGCTGTATCAATTATATTTTTATTTTGGGTTTCTCTGGCGATTAAAGATGAACCTCATGCGCCGGTTTATTTATTATTATTTGATATTTTAACCCCTGTAATTGTGTCTTTAGCTGTGCTATTAATGCAGCCCTTTTTTGTAATAGCCAGAAACAATATTTTAAGAAAAGCAGCAAAAAAGATAAAAGGTTTTAAAAACCTTACGGTGGTCGGCATTACAGGTTCTTATGGAAAAACCTCAACTAAAGAATTTTTAGCAACTATACTTTCAAAAAAATTTAAGGTTTTAAAAACAAAACAACACCAGAATTCTGAAATCGGCATTGCAAATTGTATTTTAAATGATTTAAATAAAGACCACGAGATTTTTGCAGTGGAAATGGGCTCTTATAAAAAAGGCGGGATAAAATTATTATGCGACATGGTAAAACCGAAAATTGGAATCGTAACCGGAGTCAATGAACAGCATTTAGCTCTTTTTGGCTCTATGGAAAAATTATTATCAGCTGAAGGCGGCGGGGAATTGGCAAAAGCTCTGCCACAAGACGGATTATTAGTCCTTAATGGAGATAATAAATATTGCTTAGATTTATATAAAAGAAGCGATATAAATAAAAAGATTTATAGTATAAATAA
>CAZGLJ010000024.1:0-5172 GCA_964526025.1 uncultured Candidatus Saccharibacteria bacterium
TGGGCGAAACAATTACCGAAGCAATTATTACCTGCCCGGCGTATTTTGACGACTCGCAGAGAAAAGCTACAAAAGTCGCAGGAGAAATTGCCGGATTTAATGTAAAAAGAGTTATCAACGAGCCGACTGCCGCGGCTTTAGCTTATGGATTAAATAAAAAGAAAGATGAGAAAATTGTGGTTTATGATTTTGGCGGAGGAACTTTTGATATTTCAATTTTAGACGTTGGAGCTGACACCGTGGAAGTTAAGGCAACTGGCGGAGACACGCACCTTGGCGGAGATGATTTTGACCAGAGAGTAATGGACTGGCTGGTAAAAGAATTTAAAAAAGACAATGGAGTTGATTTGTCAAAAGACAATTTGGCTTTGCAGAGAATAAAAGAATCAGCAGAAAAAGCAAAAATAGAATTATCTTCAAGCTTGGAAACAGAAGTCAATTTGCCGTTTATAACTTCTGACGCGTCGGGGCCAAAACATTTGCTTTATAAATTAACCAGGGCGCAGCTTGAGGAAATGGTGCATGATTATATTGATAAATCCATTGACCTGATTAAAAAAACAATTAAGGAAGCGGGCATGGAGCCAAAAGATATTAATGAAATTGTTTTAGTCGGCGGACAAACCAGAATGCCAAAAATGCAGGAGGAAGTTAAAAAATATTTCGGCAAAACGCCCTCCAAAGAAGTAAATCCCGATGAAGTTGTGGCAATTGGAGCCGCAGTGCAGGGCGGAATAATGCAGGGTCACGTGCGAGACGTATTGTTGCTGGACGTGACTCCGCTGTCCTTAGGCATTGAAACATACGGCTCTGTCAGCACAATTTTAATTCCAAAAAACACAACAGTTCCAACTGCGAAAAATCAGGTCTTTTCTACTGCGGCTGACAGCCAGACATCAGTTGAAATACATGTTCTGCAAGGCGAAAGGCCGATAGCGCAAGACAACAAAACTTTAGGAAGGTTTATTTTAGACGGCATACCGCCGGCTCCAAGAGGAATTCCGCAGATTGAAGTGACTTTTGACATTGATGCTAATGGAATTTTAAATGTGTCAGCAAAAGACAAGGCAACAGGTAAATCCCAGTCAATAAGGATTGAAAGCTCCGCTGGAATTTCAAAAGAAGAAATTGAAAGAATGAAAAAAGAAGCGGAATTGCACGCAGAAGAAGATAAAAAGAAACAAGCTGATATTGAAACAAAAAATATTGCAGACACTTTAATTTACACCTGCGAGAAAACAATAAAAGAGGCTGGAGATAAAATAAAACCGGAAGAGAAAAAAGAAATTGAAGAAAAAATAGAGGCATTGAAAAATGCGCAAAAAGGTGATAATATAGAAGAAATTAAAACCAAAACGCAGGAATTATCACAATTAATCCAAAAAATCGGCGCCGAACTTTACAAACAGCAGGGACAGCAAAAACCAGAAGACAAACAAAATGGCGATAATGCCGAAGAGGGAAAGTATAAGGAAAAATAAAAAATAAATTATGAACTATTATGAAGTTCTTGGGATTGCAAAAACTGCTTCCCAAGATGAAATAAAAAAAGCTTTCCATAAACTGGCGCATAAATATCATCCCGATAAAGGCGGAGATGAAAAAAAATTTAAGGAAATAAATGAAGCTTATCAGGTGCTTTCAGATAAGCAAAAACGAGCGCAGTATGACCAATTTGGACGTGTATTCGACGGCAATGGTGGATTTTCCGCCCAAGGTGGACCAGCCGAAGGCTGGGATTTTAACTGGATGTGGGGCAACAGGCCCCAGCAAGATGCTGAATTTGATTTCGGGGATTTAAGCGATGTATTTGAAGATTTTTTTGGAGGCGGAGGAGGCCGCAGAACTGCCAAAAAAGACCGCAGAAAAGGCAAAGATATACAAATTGACATTGAAATAACTTTAGAAAGCGTTTTAAAAGAAAATATTGAAAAGATTAATTTGATAAAACAAGTTATTTGCCACAGGTGTCAGGGTTTGGGTTCCGAGCCCGGGACAAAAGTGAAAGAATGCTTTTCTTGCAGAGGCACGGGCCAGGTACAGCAGGTTAAAAAAACTTTTTTTGGTTCTTATACAACAATCGCAACATGCCCCGAATGCAGCGGAGAAGGAACTGTTCCTGAAAAACCGTGCAATGTCTGCAAAGGAGAAGGCAGGATAAAAGCTTCTGAACCAATTGAAATTCATATACCGGCCGGCGTTGACACAAATCAGGTGATTAAACTTGATGGGAAGGGCGAAGCTGGCAAGAAAGGCGCGAAACCAGGAAATCTTTATGCAAGAATATTAGTAAAAAAACACCCTGTGTTTGAAAGAAAGGGGGACGACCTTATTACATTGCTGCAAATAAATTTTTCGCAGGCAGTTTTGGGAGACGAAATTGAAATAAAAACCCTTGAGGGAACAAGCATTTTATTAGAGGTTATGGCAGGAACAGAATCGGGAAAAATTTTAAGAATTTCGGGAAAGGGCATTCCGCATTTTTCAGGATACGGAAAGGGAAATTTATATGTTGAATTGAAGGTCAAAACGCCCAAAAAATTAACGAAAAAACAAAAAGAATTAATGGAAAAATTAAAAGAAGAAGGGTTATAATATGCCCTTGTAGCTCAATGGTAGAGCAGTAGCCTTTTAAGCTATTGGTTCCGCGTTCGAGTCGCGGCAGGGGCACCTTAGGAATTAAACTAGAATTACAAAAAGGTCGATTATGTTAAAAATCTTAACTTTAAATATTATGAAAAAAATATTTTTATTAATCGCGCTTTTAGCTGTCTTGGCAATCGGAGGAATTGTTATGGCCCAAGGAGTAAATGTTCCTGACAAAGCCATTGATAATTCGCCTGCATTAGAAAGGGTGATTTTTATTCACTACAAAAAAGATTTTACAAAACCAGATAATCCGGGCAAAACGAGTGGCGGTACTTCTTGTTTCGGTTTCCTATCTAAAGGAGCAAAATTAAAAGCTGTTGAAGATTTGGTTATTCATCCTGATTTAAACCTCCCAGCAGTTCTTAACAGCGTTCAAGAATGGGATGCTAATACTTCAACAACCCTTTTTGGAAACTACACCGTAGACGCAACCGCTAACTGGGACAGCGCGACCCCTGACGGCAGAAATGAATTTTCTTTTGGCAACTATTCTCAATCAGGAGTAATCGCTGTAACAGTTGCTTGGGGAAACTTTTCAGGCCCCATTAGTTCTCGTTCAATAAGCGAATTTGATATAATGTTTAACACGGATTATAGTTGGGGAGACGCCGAAACAAATCCCGCGCTAATGGACATCCAGAACATCGCCACCCACGAAATTGGCCATGGCGTTGGCTTGGCTGATATATATCAAACTGCTTGTTTCCAAGTAACGATGTATGGCTATTCAGATTACGGCGAAACAGACAAAAGAACTCTCCAAGCGCCCGATATTAAAGGATTGCAAGCGTTATACGGAAATTGATAAAAAAATACAAAACACAAAAACCGCCTACGGCGGTTTTTGTGTTAGAATAATAAATATGATTCAAAAAGGCGTAGCCACATTTACATTAGATTACGGGAAATGCCCCAAGTGGCTTTTTGACAGAATGGTTTTGCTTTCCAAAAGAATGATTTACGCGATTATTGCAGAAGAAGGGCCGGATGAATTTATAAAAAGAGTCTCAGATCCGGTTTGGTTTCAGTCGCTGGGAACTGTTTTAGCTTTTGACTGGAACGCTTCCGGTCTTACAACAATTTTAACGGCGGCGTTGAAAGAAGCTATCCGTGGAAGCGAGAGGGATTTAGGTATTTTTATCTGCGGCGGCAAGGGAAAAACTTCGCGCAAAACTCCCGATGAAATTATAAACTGGGCTGAAAAAATTGCCATGGCCGAAAACTCAGCAAATGCTTTAGTTTACAATTCAAAAATGGCGGCTAAAGTTGACGGCTCGTTGCTCCAGGACGGATTTGGAATTTACCACCATAGCTTTTTCTTTTCAAAAAACGGGGCATGGACCGTTGTCCAGCAAGGAATGAACATACAAAATCAGTCAGCCCGCAGATACCACTGGCACTCAAAAAATATTAAAGATTTAATACAAGAGCCGCATTCAGGAATTACATCAGACCTTAAAATAAAAAATGCCTTGAATATGACTGCCCAAAAATCTAAAGAGAATAGGGGATTGAGCACGCAATTAGTTTCACAAAGTTTTAATACTTTAATGAAAGATATTACGCTTTTAAGAAAATATTACACTCCATTATCGCAGACAATTCAATTAGCAAAAGGCCCTGCCTGCGCAGGCAGGAAACAACAACTAACTTTATTAAATTTAGAAAATAAAGAATTTTACTGGCATCCAGTTGTAACCGAAGATTTTTCAAAAAGCAAATACTTAGAAAAAATTTTGTGGCGGTTATGCGACAAAAAACCTGAAAATTATGAAAAGCTTTTAGCAACAGAAGGAGTAGGGCCAAAAACAATAAGAGCCTTGGCCTTAGTTTCAGAAGTAATTTACGGAGCTAAGCCCTCTTACGAAGATCCTGCGCGATATTCTTTTGCCCACGGAGGAAAAGATGCAACTCCGTATCCCGTGGACAAATATACTTATGACCAAACTATTGACAGGTTGCGAAAATTCATCAAATATTGACACATCAATTTTTATATGCTATAATAGAATATTACTGGACAATTCAGTAATCCTCGCGCAAAGGATTTTTGCGCAGCACATTTTTGAAGGAGGCAAATATGCCCTGGTACGAGAACGAGACTCCGCTGAAGTGGATTTCAGCGGCCTTGATTCTTTCAGCGCTCCTCACCGCCTTTATCTGAAAAGAAAGCGGCGAGCAGTGAGAGTAAAAAGAAAAATCAGGGATATGATGGAGTGCCTTGCTGTATTAGTGGGCATCGCAGAAGGAATTCTGTTTTTGCTCCTAATGAGCAAGCCTCCTCTGTTGCCGGTCAATTTCTGACCAATTCGCCGTAAAGCCATGACGCAGACCCCGCCATGGCTTTTTTCTTGAAAAATTAATAAAAATACTATAAACTTAAATAAATTAAGGGCCTGTGGCGCAATGGCGGCGCAGCCGCATGGCATGCGGAAGGTTAGGGGTTCAACTCCCCTCAGGTCCACCATTTCAGATTTTCCGAAGAAGTTGCGAGAAGCCAAAGGGCTTTCGCAAGAGAAATTG
>CAZGLJ010000024.1:5182-9110 GCA_964526025.1 uncultured Candidatus Saccharibacteria bacterium
AGTTAGTGAAAATATCCGCAAACTTCGATTAAAAAAAGGCATTTCCCAAGATCGGCTATCAAAAGACGCTGATTTGGCGTTAAATACTATTGTTAAAATTGAAACTGGCGAAAGTCCAAATCCTACCGTTGATACATTAGAAAAAATAGCTAAAGCTCTCGGCGTTTCTGCCGCCGATTTATTTAAGGATTAAAAAAATATGGCAACTACACATAAATTGATACTTGGAAATTGTATGAGCATGGAAGAAATTCCTAACGGAAGCGTCCATTTAATGGTAACTTCGCCACCCTATTTTAATGCCCCATTTGATTATAAAGGATTATTCAAAACTTATGGGCAATATCTTGGCGTATTAAGAAATTTTGCACAAGAAACATTTAGAGTTTTGCAGGACGGAAGAATCGCTGTTTTGAATATTGATGATATGCTGATAGACGGCGAAAAATTTCCTATCGTTGCTGACGCAACAAAAATTTTTCAAGAAGCCGGTTTTAGATATAGAGATAGAATCGTTTGGAAAAAACCAGATGGCTATTTAAGAATTAGCCGCCGTAGTGGGGTAATGCTTCAAAATCCTTATCCGATGTATTTTTATCCTGATAACCTACTTGAAAATATTATTATTTTTCAAAAGGGAAAATTTGACTATCGTTCAATTTCTAAAGAAGTTCGCGAAGCTTCAAAAGTTGATAAAAAAGAATTTTCGAGCAAAAAATGGTATATGACACTTTGGGAAATGAATAATGTAATGCCCGGCTCGCCATTGGAAAAGGGCATCGCGGCTTTTCCTGAAGAATTACCATATCGTGCAATTAAACTTTTTTCTTACAAAGGTGAAACCATATTGGACCCATTTGCTGGTAGCGGCACAACAATGAAAAAGGCGCGCGAACTGGAAAGAAATAGTATTGGTATTGAAATAAAAAAGTCGCTCGTTCCAGTTATCAAAAAAAAGTTAGGTTTTGACGGCAGTCAAAATACTTTTTTTACAGATCAAAACGACAAATTAGAAATTATCAATCGTAAAGCAGGAAAATATGGACATATTAGCTAAAATCAAAGGTATAAAGTATAATCCGCTTCTTTGTCGGAATTTAGAGGTTTTTGCTTACAAAGATTTAGAAAGAGCGTTGGCTTCTTGTGCTTCTTTTATTCTTAATATCACCAAAGAAAATAAAGTCGCTATAAGTTGGTGGGTTTCGGCAAAGCGTACTCGCTCCTATCCTTACACAAGAGTTTATGACACCTTGGGTTTTTCTGGCAAAAAAATAACAATAATTCCAGTTATAAAAGATGAGGGGAAAGAGGGCGACAGAGATTTTTTGCAATGGGATACGATTTCATTAATGAGTTTATTGGGGATTTATGTAATTATTACTTATTACAACGATGCCAAAAGAAGCAAAAGATATAGACACAAAATTACAAACCAGCGATTTGATACCGAGTACATTCAAGGACAAATTAAAAATATTCTTTCCTATCAAT
The DNA here is from genome assembly GCA_964526025.1 of uncultured Candidatus Saccharibacteria bacterium. GTDB lineage: Bacteria > Patescibacteriota > Minisyncoccia > Minisyncoccales > Staskawiczbacteraceae > UBA11703. The sequence continues at coordinate 6,674 of CAZGLJ010000024.1, forward strand.
CAGACGCCTTACATTGGAATCTTGCTCATGTTGATAAAGTTGGCCAAATTGGGCAAAAAGCGTTGGAATCTTACGCTAAAATCTCTAAAAAATTAAAGGTAGAAATGCACTCGCGACAAACTGCAGAAAAAAGGATTATCGAACTTTTGAAGGGCAAAGATGAGTTTATGAAGCTGTCGCGAATGTTAGCAGAAAAAGCCCAAAGACGAGAACGATTGACTATTCAACCAAAAGAAAATTTATCGGGAACAAAAGCAATAATCACAATACAAAATTATTTGGGCGGTTATTATTATTTCACTTCGGACGAAGCCGAAGTTAAAGGAAAGAATATTTTTCTGATTGAGGGCAAGCACAGCAAAAATAATTCTTTGCCGTCTTTGGAAGATATAAAAGACGGATTATTAAAAATGATTTTATTTACAAATTTAGAAGATGTAAAAATTGATAACAAAAAATATAATTCTGTTGCGGTACTGAAATTGTCAGTTGAAAATCATTTTTCAGAGAAAAATCTTTCCGCTTCACAGAAGAAAGTTTTGTCGCTTTTACTAAGAGAGGCAAAAGCAAATCATTTTGAATTACGGATTTTATGAAGCTAAATAAATTTAGAATTTTAAACTACAAAGCAATCGCCGACTCTGGCGAGTGTAATTTACTGACTGATAAGATCACCATTCTTGCGGGACAAAACGAATCCGGCAAGACGAGCATATTGGAAGCGTTGCGCGATTTTGATGTAGACCAAGAAATTTCACCAGAAGCAAAACCGGACGGGAAAGATAATGCCAACCCTGAAATTATTTGCGAGTTTTCTATTGAAAAATCTGATATTGAAGAAATAGAAAATGACACAGAGGATAAAGTTGAAATCCCGAAAGAAGTCAAAGACGCAATCGTGAAAAACAAAACAGTTGTCATTAAAAAATCTTTCCCGTCCAATAAGTATTCTCTGGACGAAAACATTATTGGCATTTGGGAGCAATCCTTATCAAATCAACCAGAGCCAAAGGTTGAGGGCGAGGAAACAGCGGAACAACCAAAACCGGAAAGTAAAAATATAGCGGAGCTTCAAGAAAAATTAGCCGACCGTTTAATGCGTATAGTTCCTTACTTTGTATATTTTGAGGGTTTTAACGATCGGCTTCCGAAGAAAAAATATTTAGAACAAATCGCCAATAAAGATGAAACTGGCTATCAAGCTGTTCAAGATTTTATTAGATTCACAGAGATTGATGTTGAGCGTTTGAAAAACGAAAAAGACGATAAAAACATAGATAATTACCTTGACGGGAAATCGGCAAATGTAACCGGTGATTTTTTAACCTATTGGACTCAAAAAGTAGACGGTGTGAGCCAAGTACAAATTGTCGCCGATAGAAAGCATGACGAAAAAGGATATTACCTCAACTTTTTTGTTAAAGACGCAGATTCAAGGAAATATCCCGAACAACGCAGTAAGGGATTTCTTTGGTTTTTGTCATTTTATCTTCGGCTGAACGCCGAAAGTTTGGAGAAAAAAGATATTGGCGCGGTAATTTTAATTGATGAACCCGGCTCCTATCTTCACTCCAAAGCACAATCCGATGTGCTAAAAATCTTGGAACAAAAAATAGCAAAAGATAATCAGGTAATTTTTAGCACCCACTCAAGCGATTTAATTGATCCCAAAAGGTTAAACCGCGTTCGGCTTGTGCTCAATAGAAAAGGAGTCGGAACAAAAATAAAGAAAATTACCGCGCGCGACCCCGGAGACGAGGATTTTGCGGACGCACTATCTCCAGTTATTGCGGCAATTGGCAAGGATTTAGGCAAGGGTTTTGATTTGGTTGCAAAAAAGAATGTCTTACTTGAAGGAATATCTGATTATTATTACCTTTCTGCTCTACGCGAAAAAACGGATTTCAAAATTGGGCAAGATGTAAAGCTAATCCCAATGAGCGGAGTTTTCAAAATTGAGTACATGGCCTCACTAATGATAGGGTGGGGTTTAGATTTTGTCGTTATTATGGATAGAGATGGAAACTCCGATCAGGAGTATAAAGTTTTGACCGAGGAGTTGAATATTCCAAAAGACAAAATCTTTCAAATTGAAGGCGGCAAAGCCATTGAAGATATGTTCACGCAGGACGACTTTAAGAAGTTAGTTTTGCAAGACACGACCCAAACAATTCCGATTGGCACGGCAAATTCTGATTATGTCAATAAAAATCAGAAAGTCGTCCTTGCTCAAAAATTTTTTGAAACCTATAATCAATCACGGCTGACGTTGGAACAACAGGGTAAAGATAGGTTCAAAAAGATTTTTGATTTTATTAAAACGAAGTTTTAGAATTGGCTTTTGCCGCCTGCCCGCCGAAAAAATCGCCGTCGGAAGCGAGGGCGAGGCGGAAGGGGGGGGTGGGGGGGGAATTCCGCCTCGCCCGAGCCGAAGCGA
>CAZGLJ010000024.1:9137-9666 GCA_964526025.1 uncultured Candidatus Saccharibacteria bacterium
CAGGTTCAGATACATATGATACACATTTAAGTTTGTAAAACGATAACATTTTTAGTCGGCAATCCGTAGACTCTCAGCTTGTTTGAGTATTCTGCCGGAGTTAGCTGTCCGAGCGCCTCGTGTGGTCTGAAATTGTTCCAGACATCTTCTCGCTCTTTAATATTCTTTTGCATTTCTGAAAGTATTGAGCAAACGCCGCCTTGCAGGTAAAACTCTCTTTCGTCAGAGCCGTGCGAATTTTCAACATAGGTATTTTGTTTTGGTGAATGAGGATAGGTGTAGTAGTGAGGCAGATTTAATTGTTTGCATAATTTATCAAATTCTTTTTGGAACGGAGCCCCGTTATCTGTTTGAATTGCCAATATTGGAAAGGGAAACGAGGCAATGCATTCCTTAAGAAACAATGCTCCATTACGGGAAGACTGCGAAGCGTAAACTCTCAAAACTCGTCTCTTGCCCAACACGTCAATGGCCGTGAATTGATAGAATTTGTGCCCTCCTGCCAGCATAATATATTTTGTGTCCATTT
>CAZGLJ010000025.1:0-6119 GCA_964526025.1 uncultured Candidatus Saccharibacteria bacterium
GATTTGAAGACGATAAAGCTTTGGTGGATGCCTGGATGGCAAGCCCTGGGCACAGAGCAAACATTCTAAACAGCAGATACACAGAAATCGGAGTTTCCATTATAAAAGGAACTTATAATGGAGAAATTGTCTGGATTGGGGTGCAGGAATTCGGGCTTCCTTTGTCTGCGTGCGACGAGCCGAACTCAAGTTTAAAAAACAGGATTGATTCTTATAAAACAGATTTAGACAATTTATCCTTGCAAATTGAGGCAAAGAAAAATGAAATCAATAATACAAATCCAAGGTCTGCGCATTACGGTCAGCTGATTGACGATTACAACCAATTGGTTATAAATTATAATTCTTTAGCCGAAGAAACAAAAAATCTTATTTCGCAGTATAATAATCAGGTAAATAATTTTAACCAGTGCGTCGCTGGAGAATGATATGAAGTTTGCAATTATGTCAGATACGCATGGAAATGTGGCGAATTTTAAAAAAGCAGTTGATTGGCTAAATAAGGAAAATATCCAGACGATTTTGCATTGCGGGGATATCGGAAGCCCGGAAAGTTTGAAAGAATCGCTGGCAGATTTTAAAGGAGATTTTTTTGGAGTGTTTGGCAATATGGATAAAGATTTCAAAATTTTAATCGAAGAATATAATAAAATTTCAAAAGTTAAAATTAAAGAAGATATTTTAGAAACAGAAATTGATAAAAAGAAAATTACGATTACTCATTATCCGGCTGAGGCAAAAAAGTTAGCGCAGGCGGGAAAATACGATTTGGTTTTTTACGGCCACACCCACCGGCCTTGGGAAGAAAAAATACCTGCCCGCGCAGGCGGGGGAGATTGCAGATTTATAAATCCAGGCGAATTGGCAGGCCAATTTTATAAACCCACCTTCGCGGTTTATAACACAGAAACGGATAATTTAGAACTCAAAATTTTAGAAAAATTATAGAATTAAAAAACCGCATTACGGCGGCTTTTTTCTTGACAAAATTAGGGAGAGTATTATGATTAGAGATTGGTATTGTTCCTTGACTCTTGAATAAGGAGATTTATTATGAGTCGTAAAGATGCGATTTTGAACATGCGCCAGATTCTTGTCAGGCGGCGCGACGTCCTGCGCAAGGCTATTGATGGCGATTTGAGCTTATTGAAAGAAATCCGCGGTCAGCCTCCCGGCGACATGGTTGATGGGGCGCTCGATTCCATCCAGGACGAGATTAGCTCACAACTGGCTGAAGTTGAGACCCGTGAACTGAGCCGCATAGAGTACGCTTTAGAGCGCATGCGGGAAGGCCAGTTTGGCATTTGCGAGGGCTGCGGGACCAACATTCCCATGGCGCGTCTCAACGCCCTGCCTTACGCCACTTACTGCATCAGCTGCCAGCGCGAGGTGGAACGCCAAGGCACTGGGTTAGACTCTGAAGTCGATTGGAGCGGGTTGCTCGATTCGCCCGACGACACAAATTTATCGATTAATGACATCGAGCTAGACGTGGACGGCTCATAATTGTTTATAAGCCCCTGCGATAACTTCAAAGGGCTTTTTTTATTGACAAATTTGGATAAATAGAATAGATTTTAAGTAGTTGTTTCCCAATGCCCTAAATAACTGGGCGTAATAAGGAAAGGAGCTCGTTATGTCGGAAGAACTGGTGGCGAAGGAACAGGTAGAAGTTAGCAAGAGCGTTGTGAATTTTAAACACCCGTTGCTGCAATTTGTGCCAACTGATCTCAAGGCGTTTGAAGAGTGGTTGGATAAATGGGATACCACAAATTTGGCAATCAAACTCGGCCTTTTGCACTCCCTTACAATGGAAGATGGCTGGTGGCCGCAAGAGCCAAAGTTAATCTCGCTTCTTTTAGAAGTCGCTGACGGCCATGCCAGCGAACATAATTTTGTAATTGCAGATGAGTTCGATTACAACAGACACAAAGCCCGAAACCGAAGATTGATTGCCAGAAAGGCATTTTCTGTTTTGTGCCTGAAATTCTTTAAGGATGCCAAGGAATCATGGGAAAAACCTTTGTGGTGGTGGATACTTCAGAATGAGGAGCTGTTTCAGAAGGTTTTGTGGTTCCTCGGTAGAAGGGAGAATCAGTACTGTTTATCCTGTCGCGATTTTTCGAGTAGCGACCCCAGCACACATCAGCAAGGCGTTTTTCGTACCTTCGTACAAAAATTCGCACAGCTTGGATGGGAATTCAAATCAGTAGATAATCGCTGCTGGGATAGTGGGGTCAACGATTCTGTAAGAAAGCGCTTGATTACTGCCAGGCCCCAGTTTATTGACCTTCTCTGTGCGTTGAGGGAGCTTGATTGGCTTGAAGGCAAGGAGCTGGATTCTGCATCTCTGAATAGACTGACTGAAATGGCTAACGAAAATGTTTATCTCCCGCCCGTAAAAGTCTGTGCCAGTCACTCATTTAGAAAGCCGATTAGCTTGGAAGAGGCAGTTTTTGGCGGTTCTATTCCAGCCAGGATTCTTCTGCTTTACAGAGTTTACAAAAAAGAACAAAAGCGCATTGATGCGCTCTACAAAGAGTCAGCGCGCCAGCAAAGAGAGATTGTCCGGCAACAAGAGCTGGCCAAGGTTGAAGCTCAGCGAAAAGCTTTAGACAGCAGAGTCAAAGAGCTGGCAAGCGCTTCTAGCAAAAGATAATCCAGATAATTCTGAAACTAGTCGATCATATGCCGTTTACTTTATGGTAAACGGCCTTTTTTTTGTTGAGGTAATTGACTATTTTGGAAAGTGGGGATATAATAAAAATACTTTTTTAGAAAAGAAATGGCGCAGAAATATTATATTTTTATTGGTGTTTTAATCTTGGCTGTTTTGGCTGGGATTTTTTCATACCCCAATGCTTTTAACAAAGGAATTGATTTTTTAAACAGCAAATTTTCGTGGACCTTGCCTAATTTTCCGAGCAGGCCTTATGTTTTGGGCCTTGATTTACAGGGCGGAGTCCAGCTTATTTACCAGGCAGATTTGACTGATGTCGCAGACAAGTCGGGGTCTATGGCAGGGCTTCGTGATGTGATTGAAAGAAGAATTAATCTTTTTGGGGTTACAGAGCCCGTTGTGCAGATTCAGGGCGATAACAGATTGCTTGTTGAACTGCCGGGAGTTACAGACGTTAAGCAGGCAATTGAAATGATAGGCCAGACGCCGTATCTGGAATTTAACGAAGAGAGGACAGCAGAGGAAAGTCAGCAGATTATAGATAAAATAAAAGAGATTAAGGAAGCTCAAGATAATGGGTCAGAAGACCTTACAAAAATAGAAAATTGGGAATTGGCTTTGCAAAACCCCTATTTTAAGCCGACAGAATTGACTGGAAAATATTTAACAAAGGCGACAGTTATTTTTGACCAAACAACTTACAAAGCTCAGATTCAATTGCAGTTTAACGACGATGGGGCAAAACTTTTTGCAGAAATTACAGAAAGAAATATTAATAAGCCATTGGCAATTTATTTAGATGGAGCTTCGATTGTTGATACAAATGGCGACAATATTATTGACGCTCAGGATTTGTACGCGCCGATTGTGCAGGATAAAATTACAGGCGGAAAAGCAGTTATTACAGGAGATATGTCAACGCAGAAGGCCAACGATATTGCAAGGCGTTTGAATTCCGGAGCCCTGCCGGTAAAAATCGGAGCTCCTATCTCGCAGGAAACAGTGGGTCCCACTCTTGGCTCTGTTTCTTTGCAGAAATCACTTTTAGCAGGCATATACGGGCTTTTGGCAGTTATTATATTTATGGTGTTATTTTACAGACTGCCAGGACTTTTAGCATCTGTCGCTTTGTTAATTTATGTTGCTTTGACTTTGGCTATTTTTAAATTAATTCCAGTTACTTTGACTTTAGCTGGCATTGGAGGTTTTATTCTTTCTATCGGCATGGCAGTTGACGCAAGCATCCTTATTTTTGCCAGAATGAAAGAAGAAATAAAACAGGGCAAAGGTTTAGCTCCTGCAATTGATGAGGGATTTAAGCGCGCCTGGCCATCAATTCGCGATAGTAATTTTAACTCTTTAATTGTTTGCGCGATTTTGTTTATGTTTGCAACTTCATTTATTAAAGGGTTTGCTTTAACTTTGTCTTTGGGCATTATTGTCAGTTTGTTTTCAGCTATTTTTATAACAAGAATATTTTTAATGGTTTTTGTAGGCAATTGGGCAGAAAAATTTAAATGGATTCTTTAGAATATGCAGTTTAATTTTACAAAATACTCGCTTATTTATTATATAGTCTCCGGCGTTTTAATAATTGCCGCGGTTGTTTCACTGGCTGTGTTTGGCTTAAAATTCGGCATTGAGTTTATCGGCGGAAGCAATATGCAGGTGCAGTTTGAAGGCCCGAGGCCGCCTAATGATGCAATACAAAATGCTTTAAATGAGTTTGATTTAGGCCAAGTAATTGTACAGCCTACAGGAGTCAGCGGAGCGGTTTTGCAATTTAAAGGAGTTGATGAAGAAACCCATCAGAAAATATTGGTCAAGCTCAATGCATTGGTAAAAACCGATGAAAAAAGTTTCCAGTATATAGGCCCGTCCATTGGCCAGGAATTAAGAAACAAGACACAAATTGCCATTACGCTGGCTTTGCTGGCAATAACTTTGTATATTGCATTTGCTTTTAGAAAAGTGTCAAAACCCATAGCTTCGTGGAAATACGGAATTACATCCTTAATTGCTTTGTTCCATGATATTTTAATTCCTGTCGGAGTTTTTTCTATTCTGGGAAAATTATATAATGTTGAAATAACAATTCCAATAATAGCAGCTCTTTTGACCGTGCTTGGTTTTTCTGTCCATGATACAATAGTAATTTTTGACAGAATAAGAGAAAACATTCTGCGCAAGGGGATGGCCCAGTTTGAAGAAACAGTGGATTGGAGTTTAAACCAAACGCTGGGAAGATCTTTGAGCACTGTGTTCAGCACATTGATTGTCCTAGTTTCCATATTCTTTTTTGGCGGCCAAACTCTTAAGTATTTTTCATTGGCGTTAATAATTGGAATAACTTCAGGCGCTTATTCGTCAATTTTTATAGCCAGTCCGTTGCTGGTCTCCTGGCATAAGTGGAGCCAAAGGAGGGGTGCTTGACAGCGTTTTTATATTATGGTAAACTCATATAATTAATCAATATATATATGGAAACCAATTATAAACAGATTTACCAAAAGCTTACTAAAGGTCTTTCGCCAAAAACAAAGGATATTTTTGACCGCAGATTTGGCATAAAAACAGGAGCGCCAGAAACCTTGGAAGCAATTGGAAAAACTTTCGGGATTACCCGTGAAAGAGTCCGCCAGATAGAGGAGGCCGGTTTTAGTTTTGTCAGAAAGCAAAACAGGGAAGCAATTGATAATGTTTACAGCCAGTTTACAGGTTATTTTCAGGAGCAGGGAGGTTTTAAAAAAGAGGAAGCTGTTTTAGAACAGCTGGGCGGTAAAAACCAAAAGCCGTATGTTTTATTCTTGCTGACTTTGGGCGAGCAGTTTTCCAGAGTTTGCGAGAAAAAGGATTTTTATTATTTCTGGTCTAATCTCCAAGACGCCCAAAACAAGGTTAAAGGAACTTTAAGCTCTTTGGTTTCTGAAATGCAGAAAATAGGAAAACCAATGTTAAAAGAAGAGTTTGCTTCACTTGCATCAAAAAATGGCATTCCAAAACAAGCCACATTATCTTATCTTGAAGTTTCAAAAAAAATTCAGGAGAGCAAAGACGGCAAACTGGGTTTGATTGACTGGCCTGAAATAAAGCCAAGGGGAGTGAAAGACAAAGCATTTTTGGTTTTTAAAAAGCACGGCAAGCCTTTGCATTTTACAAAAGTTGCCGAACTGATTGATACTTTGGAATATAGTTTGCCGAACCTGCCTGCCGGTAGGCAAGGTAAAAAAACTTATCCTCAAACAGTCCATAATGAACTGATAAAAGATTCAAGATTCGTTTTGGTGGGCCGCGGAACTTATGCGCTGTCAGAGTGGGGATATTGGCCTGGAACCATAAAAGAGGTTATCGTAAAAGTTCTAAAAGACAAAAAAGGGCCAACAGATAAAAACGAAATTGTAAAAGAAGTTTTAGCCCAAAGATTGGTTGCAAAAAATAC
>CAZGLJ010000025.1:6219-9399 GCA_964526025.1 uncultured Candidatus Saccharibacteria bacterium
GTGTGGTTATTTTGGTTGGAATGGGTAAAGAAAGTGGTTTGGGACCCTTTTTGGTGGCTGATTTTGTTTTTGATTATTTTGTGGGTTCCTTTCTTGCGGGTCTGGTGGTGGCTCTTTTTGCCTTTAATGCTGCGCGTTCAGTTAAGGACTCTTTATTTATGGTGGATTGACTGGGATTTTGATTATGCGACTAAAGCAAAATGGGTGATATTAGAGATTATACCGCCCAGAGAAGTTTTAGTTCCCTTCAAGGCTATGGAAGATGTTTTTACTGCTATTTGGCCTGTTTGGGACCACCCTGTATTTCGCGAAAAATGGTGCGACGGGATGTTGGAGTATGCGCCGGGTTGGTGCTCGTGGGAAATAGCAAGTTTGGAGGGGAAAATCCATTTTTATTTAAGATGCTTTCAACAGCACAAGCTTTTAATTGAAACATCACTTTATGCTCATTATCCGGATATAGAGATTAGTGAAGTGTCAGATTACACAAAACTTGTGCCGCCGACAGTGCCGAACGAAGAGTGGGATATGTATGGCGAGGATTTTGTTATGGCAAAAGAGGATATTCTTCCCATAAAAACATATGAGAAATTCTTTGAACCGCAAGGAGAAAGAATTTCAGCTGAAGAAAAGAGAATTGACCCCATAATAGCTTTATTGGAGGGGATGTCAAGATTGGGGCCAGGAGAAAATTATTGGATGCAGTTTATAACAATACCAGTATTAGCCGGCGTAGATGTGCCATCATTTAAAAAAGACGCTGAAAAATTAATTAATAAATTAGCAAAGCGTCCGGAAAAAAAAGAGCCGACATTAATGGAAGATTTAGGTTATGTTGCGAGACAGATTGTTTTAGGCCCTGAAAAAGAGGGGTCAGGAGAATCAGCATCGTATTCTTGGGCATCTGAAGAAAATGAAGAAACAGGTGAGCGGCAAATTTCGCTGACCCCGGGCGAAAGGGAAATAATTACCGAAGTTGAAAATAAAGCAAAAAAACCGCTTTACAAGACGGTTCTAAGAGGAGTTTATGTTGCTAAAAGAGAAAACTGGAGAGCGCCACATAGAGTTATAGCTAGGTCTTATTTTTCACATTTTGCCACGCAAAATATGAATTATATGAGGTTTTCTCCAGACACCAGGCCTAAAGTCCATAATATTCTACGAAAAAGAAGAGCGTTTTTCAGGGCAAGAAAAATGTTTAGAATGGCTGTTTTAAGATTTACTCCGGGGTTTCCCGACAGACAAAAATATTGTTCTATTTACAGCGCGGAAGAAATGGCAACTCTGTTTCATTTCCCGCTAAGGGTTTCGGGCATGGTCGGTCCAACTATGGCTAAGGTTGAGTCAAAGAAAGCCGGTCCTCCGCCTAATTTACCAATTGAGTAACTCAAGGCAACTAATATGGCAGACAATAACGAAATTAATTTTTTTGGATTGACAAATTTCAGAAATGAGAGAAAAAAATTCGGCATTAAAACCGACGACCGCCGGCGCCATTTTTATTGCATCGGGAAAACCGGCATGGGAAAATCCAATTTAATGGAAAACATGGCAATTCAGGACATACAGCAAGGCAGGGGAATAGCTTATGTTGACCCGCACGGAGAGGGAGCTGAAAAACTTTTAGATTTTGTGCCAGCCAATAGAATTAACGATGTTGTTTTTTTCAATCCATCTGACTTGGACTATCCTATTGCTTTTAATGTAATGGAAAAGGTTGATTTTAGATACAGGCACTTGGTAGCAGGCGGCTTAATGGGAGTTTTCAAAAAGGTGTGGCCTGATGTCTGGTCAGCCAGAATGGAATATATTTTAAACAATACTATTTTGGCTCTTTTGGAGTATCCTGAATCAACTTTGCTGGGCGTCAACAGAATGTTAGCTGACGTAGACTACAGGGAGAAAGTGGTTTCTAAAATTACAGACCCCATAGTAAAGTCTTTCTGGGTGACTGAATACGCCAGGTACACCCAACGTTATGAAATTGAAGCTACGGCAGCCATTCAGAACAAAGTGGGCCAGTTTATTTCAAATCCGTTAATAAGAAATTTAATAGGCCAGGTAAAATCCACAATAAATATGAGGGACATCATGGATAAAGAAAAAATATTGATTATGGATTTGTCAAAAGGAAGAATCGGCGAAGATAATTCAAGGCTTTTGGGGGCGCTTTTGATTACAAAATTACAGTTAGCAGTTATGTCCAGAGTTGATATCCCCGAAGAAGATAGGAAAGATTTTTATCTTTATGTAGATGAATTCCAAAATTTTGCCACTGAATCCTTCGCAAATATTTTGTCCGAAGCCAGAAAATACAGGCTAAACATTACGCTTGGGCATCAATATATAGCCCAATTGGTTAATGGTTCAGATAGCAGAGTCCGTGACGCGGTTTTTGGAAACGTCGGGACGATGGCTGTGTTTCGCGTTGGAGCTGAAGACGCGGAATTTTTGGAGAGGGAATTTACGCCGGAGTTCACCGCCGAAGATTTAGTCAATCTGCCAAAATATAATATTTATTTAAAATTAATGATTGACGGAATTTCCGGCCATCCTTTTTCAGCAGAGACTTTAGCTCCCCCAGTTCCTCTCGAAAGTTCAAGCAAAGAAAAGATTATCAAGGCCAGCCGTGAAAGATACGGAATAAAAAAAGAGATAGTAGAAGAAAAGATTTCGCGCTGGTCGGGATTTGCAGAAGATGAAAAAGAAAATAACAGAAAAGAAAGGCCAGTTCAAGACAGGCAAAGAAATAATCCGACTATGCTTTATGACGCTGTTTGCTCTAACTGTAAAAAACCCACGAAAGTTATTTTTCCGCCGGAAAAAGGAAGGCCTGTTTACTGCAAATCATGCTTGAAAAAAATGAGGGGAGAAGACGAGGGGCATAAAGAGGAAATTAAAATAACAGATATTCCTTTTCACTCTAGGTCGGGAAATCCCGCTTCGCGGGAATTTCTCGCGACCAGACCAAAAAACAGGCCGGAAGATAAAAAACAGCCTGCCCGCGCAGGCGGGGATAGGCCGAAAAGAAAAGAGATAAACTTATCAGAATTAAGAAAGGCATTAGAGGAATCCTTAGAAAAAAAACCTGCCCGCCACAATGCCGCAGCTTTGAGCGGGGAAGAACAGGAAGATATTAACAAAGACGATGGCAAGCGAGTGATAAAACCCGGAGAAACA
>CAZGLJ010000026.1:0-8575 GCA_964526025.1 uncultured Candidatus Saccharibacteria bacterium
CAAAAAGAAAATTAACCTCTGCTGGAAATTAAAATAGTGGATAAAAAGAAAAAAATTTTCATTTTCTGTTTTATATTTGTCAGTGTTCTCTTTATGAACACTGGTTTTGTGTATGCTCTTGAAACATCTTATCCTCCAATTTTAGGAATGTCGATAAATAGCAATTCATCCTTTCCAGAATATGCAAAATATTTTTTTAATATAGGGATGATTTTAGCCGGTGTTTTAGCTGTATGCGTTATCGCTTTCGGAGCAGTTTATTATTTAATATCTTTTGGCCGCGGAAAATTTACTGACGAGGGCAAGGATTGGATAAAAGCTGGCATTTTAGGTTTGCTTTTAACTGTATCTGCTTATTTAATTGCTTACACTATAAATCCATATTTGGTTATTTTTGATTTAAAAGGATTAGCTCCGCTTACTTTTATATCTAATTATTTTAATCCAACGCCTCCTTCTCCGCCTGTTGAAATTTACAGCGAAATACCTATTGGGACATTAACTGAAAAACTTTTATCGAATTCAACGGATTGCTATGATTTTGATGGTAATGGAGACCCGATACCAGGAGATAAAATAACAACTGACGATAATAGAACTATATATGGTCCAACATATTTAGAGCATGACAGAGTAGACTGCGTTTTAAAGTTGAGCCAGGCAGCCGCAAAAAAGGCGCAAATAGTTAAAAAATTGTCTGATGAAATAACAAGTCTTATGAACCAGTGCTCATGCGCAGGAAGTACTTCAAATTGCGATCAAGACGGCAAGGGGTGCGCTGTAAGCGGCCAGGGATGTGCTGGCAGCTGCGTTAATGGAGCGTGCAAGGCCCCTGAAGGGAAAAAAAATACTGATTGCTGTCCTGAAGGCGCAAAAGATAAAATAGAGCATGGCCCTATAAAAATTGCCGGCTACGATGGCGTATCGGAGAAAGAATATAAAGGATTGGACGAATTTAGGTCTCAATTTAGCAATAATTACGCCCTTATAAAAAATAGGGTAGAGATACAGCCCCCTCCGAAAGTAAATGGAAAACAAATAACAATTATTAATAATGGAAATTGCGCGACTTGCAATTTTCAGTGCCCTGTATGCGATCCTAAAAAGAAAGACTATAATACTTGTTTAAAAAACCAGCAAACCTGCAAAAAAAATGAACAAATCTGCAAAGACAATCTGCAAAAATGCTTAAAACAAAACAGTCCATGGCACAATTTAAGACTAATTGACCAGCTAATATACTTGCAGGGGAAAATAGAGGAAATGAAATCAAAGGTTAAAAATGATTTAGATAATTTACGGAAGGCCGAATCTTATTTGGGACAATGTTATTTAGCAGATACATATGTTGATTTTTTGAAAACTTATGAACAGACCAATAAAGAAAATAAAGCTATCTTGGTTGAAAGATCTTTTTCTGACCCAGAAACACAACAATTAATTAATCCTGCAAAATACTGCCAAGGGTTTCAATATAATAATTCTGACTGCTACAGCCAGTGCCAAAAAGTTTGCCCAGGCACAACGCAAACTGATTTTAATTGTTATAAAAATGCCCCTGACTGCAGCAAAGAAACAGATCCTGCCGCCAAAAAAAATTGCCTGGCGAAACAGGCAGCTTATATAAAACAAAACTGTTATGATAAGCGCGAATGTATTTCTGATGCAAGCCCATTTAGTACTTTTCAAGGATGCATGACGGGTTGCAAACAGCAGTGTTTAAATTCCTGCGATTATAAATCGGGCGACGATAAAAGCAAATGCCAACAAGGTTGCAATGATAATTCGCAATGTTTATTAGATAATGAAGATAAATGTTTAGTAGATTTTAATCAATTGAAAGGTTGCGCAAGCGAAAACGATCTTGCCTCTAAAAAAGAATGCGCAGAAAACTCCGCTGCTCTTTGTAAATATTGTTCAGACCAATATTCGGGATACCCAGATTGTCTGAAATCACCTTACTCATTACGGGATAATTATTCGGCTTCCTTTATTTATCAACATCCAGATTATCAAATATGCACTTACCCATATAAAATAATAACTATAAATAACCAAAACAATACTACTACAAACACTACATGTTTAAATTTATATCCAGAAACTGATAAGTGCCCTGCAACATCAAAATGCCCACAATGCCCCTGCGATATTGTAAACAAAACAATTAATTATTCGCTTCCACCAGCCCCAAATCCAAACTCATCTTGCTCTAAAGGTTCTAGCAGTTCCAGCTCTAGTAGTAGCGGAGGATCCAGTTCAAGCGGGGACAGTAGTTCTGGTGGTATAAGGGAGATCTGGGGCAGCGGAGAATCTAGTTCAAGTGTGGGTCCTGCAAAAAAAATAACTGAATACAGAGTTTGCAGCGCAAACTGCGATGCCTCTGTCTACAATGACGACCCTTTAATTTTTTATTGCCGGCAATCTTGGTGGTTTAAAGAAGAAACAAAAAACACAACGCCAATAGGACATGAAAAAATTTGCTCAAAAGAAAGAGAGATTCCAGTTGGGCAAACAATCGACGATGCTGAAAAATGGGCAAATGATTTTATGGATAATATTGATAGTCTTACAAAAAAGATTGAAAGCATGATACAATATATGAAAAGAATAGGACAAAAAACAAACTACTGCACCTATGACAGCAAATGTGAAAACGGCAAACCGGTCTGCCATACAGACTGCCAATATAATCCGCCTTCATCATACGCGGACCAAGAGGGAAAAGTTATTTATGTGCCTCCTTCTTGCTCATTTGTGCCGTGCAGCGGAAACCCCTGCCAGCTAATGATTGACCTTTTAGTGGGTGCTACCTGCAGCAAAGCCTGTGCGGTGGGAAATGGAATAGCATATTACAGCAACCAGATAGATAATGCCGTAAAAGATTTTGAAGTTTTTTCAGCAAAACAAAATAGATCAGATATTGTAAAAGAATTAAGTTATTCAAGGCAAAAAACTAATGACTGCAGCGTGGTGCAAAATAATTATGGGACAGAAACTAGAATTTTAAGCTGCACAAGAGTGGAAAATGAGATTATTTCACCCACAGTAGATAAATACAATAAAACAATAATAGGAAGCAAATCTTTTACCTCTTATTGTTATGGAAAATCATTAGGCGAGATTTTAAAAACACCAGAGCCTATGGCAGACAATTGGTTCTGCTGTGAAGACCGAGAAAAAAAATAATAGTAAATATGCAAAAATTTAATAAATATACTTTATTTATATTTATAATTTTATTGCTTTTAGGCAGCGCGTCTTTTGTTTTTGCGCTTGAGGCAAAATATCCTCGCGTGCCAGGCCTGCCTGCGGTAACTGATAATAGCGAATTGGGAGATTATATTGGCTATTTTTTTGGATTGGGAATGTATTTATCTGGCATTTTAGCTGTAATCTCATTTGCTGTGGGAGCTATACAGCTAATAATGGCAGCTTCAAGCCCTGAAATGGAAAAAGAGGGTAAAGACAGAATGAAAGGTTCTCTTTTGGGTTTAGTTTTAACTCTTTCTGCTTTTATAATATTGCGAACGATAAATCCTTCATTTATAACGCCAACCTTAACTCCCCTGCCTGGCGTAGAAGGTGTTTTTTATTTTAACGGCCGCGATGAAAAACCAGCGCCTATATCAGAAGCAAATACTGTAAATGTTCCCCCTGGTTATAATCAAATATTTTATAAATGTTCTAATATAAACTCTCCTGCGCTTTTAATTTGGAAATTTCCGCAAAAAAACTTTGAGGGATATCAAAATGCGGTGGTTGTTAGAAAAACCTGCGACTCACTAGAAAATATAAGTGGAATTGGCTCTTTCAAAATGGCGTTTGAAACGCCGGGTGTTTACTATTGTTTAGGGGGCTGCAGCGGCGATATGTGCTCTGGTTATATGTCTGAAGCAAATTTATCAAGCGGCCAGCTTCCAGCGCCCTTTAAAGATAATATAAAATCCGTGATGGTGGTTAATGATATAGCTAATGATATTCGGTACGGCACCATATTTCACGATACAGATGACCCCACCCGCGGCGGATTTTGCTCATTAGCTTTTTTTTCACCCGATACTGGTAAGCAAAGGGCTTGCTTTAATGGTATCCCGGTTTCGTCTTCTGTTGATATCTTCGCATGGAATGGGAAAACTCCAGAAACTTCTGGCGATGGCATAGAATTTTATTCGGAGCCATTCGGCTGGAACTCAGGCGCTAAAGCCGGAAAATGTTTTCTAAGCCAAAAAGATAACCAAAACAACGCCACTTTATGCAACAACCTAGGATTAATAAGTAATTATTGGGATGATGATGCTCAAAAATTATCTTTTGATTATACTAATGTCGACAGGCCGCCAGAATATAAACAACTATATATTAATTTCCGACAACATCCTGGCTCTATAAGGGTTAAGGGAAATTATTTAGTTATTCTCAACTCACTTGTCGGACAAAATCAGTACTGCCAAACTTTTTATAAAGATGTGCCAAACTTAAATGAAATGGAATTTATCGCTGCAGAAAACAATGTAGATATAGTGGACGTAATACCAATAAAATAACCTTCTGAAAAAGACAAGACAATGAAAAAAATATATATAAATTTTTCAGTTATTTTTTTTATTGTCTTTTTTATTTATTTAATCTTGCTGCCAACTAACAGGATTTTAGCAGTCGCTCTTGAAGTTCAATATCCAACCTTGCAAAATGGAACAACCGTAACCCCTCAATCAGATTTAACGCAATATTTAAAATATATTTTTGACTTAGGGATATTTATAGGATTTTTCGCGGTTTTTTTATCTTTAGTTTATGCAGGAATTCTTTATTTTTTATCTCCTGCAATACCAGACGCTTTAGAGAAGGCAAAAGATAGGATTTCTGGAGCTATTTCCGGATTACTAATTTTGGTATTGCTTTATTTAATTATCACCACAATTAATCCATATCTTGCTATTTTTAGACTCAATGCATTAGATGATATTCCAGTAGTGCAGCCGACTACTCAGTCGTTTGGCGTTAACTTTTATAGCTCGCAAAATTGCTCTGGTATAGCCAATACAAATATAACGAGCGTTCCTGACTTAGGAGATTTAAAAAATAAAATAAATTCTGTTGGTATTGCGCAAAATCCACAACAAGACCTTTATTATATAGCTATTTTATATGACATAACTAATTATTGGGGCAAGTGCCAGTATATTAATCCAAATACAAATTGTTCACCAATACAGCCCTTTACCGCCTCCGCGTCTATTTATCAATACGATTTTCATCCTAGCGGAGGCGGCGTGTATTTATATCGCAAGTCCTTCAATCAAATTCCAGGCAAAGAAGATAATAAAAAGGGAAGTTTTTTAAAAATTACAAATTCTCAAATTGCAAACTCTGGCGGTCCAAACATTTACACAGCAGACCTTAATCAATTAAGGTTTACGGGTAATTCTTCAAATTATAATAATTTAGAAGATTGTACTGTGCCGAAAGAAGAACAAGATTGCGCAAAATATGATGTAAGCGGCAAATGCATCCAAAAACAATGTCCAAACTTATCTGGAGAAAACATATCATCAATAGAAATAGCCGGCGACTATCTTGTCTTGCTTATTTATTTTAATCCTTCAGATAACACATATGGTCCATGGAGTTATTGCCAGGCATATTCTTCATTAAGAGATGTAAATAAAGACGGCCCTCAGCAGATAAAATGGGATGCTATTAGAAACAGAGGGCAAGCCCCTAATTTTATAATGATTATCCCTGTAGCAGAAAAATAATACTTAAAACTAAAAACTGCCCCGCGCTATGGGGCAGTTTTTAGTTTTATTTTATATTCATTTTGGTTTGATTACCACATGCCTGTCAAATCCTTCACCACGGCTTTCTGTAATAACATCTTGCCTCTGGGATAATTCTGCATGTATAATTCTTCTTTCATATGCTGGCATTGGAAAAAGGATTTTTTCTTCTTTTGTCAGCGCCGCTTCGTTTGCTAAATCTTTTGCCATGTCTTTTAAATATTCTATTTTTTTCTTTTTATAATCATTAATATCAAGATTTAAATAAAAGATTTTTTGCAGATTCCTGTTTAAAACCATTTTCAAAAGCCGCTGGATTTCAAAAAGCGTCTGGCCTTTTTCTCCAATTAAAATCTGCGGTTCGTCTAATTTTACATTTAAAACAACAATGTCTTTATTGTCTTCAATAATCTGGCTTAACTCTTTATCGTCAGTTTTTACAGCAGACAAACTAACTTCTATTTTAGAAGGCATAATAGTTGTTTTCAAAAAAAATTCCTCTGTTGCTTCCTTTATTTTTTTTATGTCGTTTTGGTCTAACATTTTTAATTTTTAACTTTTTCAGTTTGGGGGTTCTTTAAAATAAAATGCTGCTGAATTATAGAAAATATTCCGCTTGTTGTCCAGTATAAGCCCAAAGCAGAGGGCAGTCCTAAAAGTATTATTACAGTTAATATAGGAAAAAAATAGGTCATTTGCATTTGCATCATCTGCGAGAAATCAGGGCTTTTACTTGCGACAGACTGGCTTTTAGGCGGCATTAACATTTTTGTCTGGTAAAACTGCACTATGCCAGCTAATATTGCAATTATCATATTAGCTTTAGACAAATCTATTATGCCTAAAAAAACAGCGTTTATTTGCACGGGGTTTAAAATAAAATTATAAAGGTTTATAAGCTCTTTTGGATCTAATCCCTGCCAAAAAACCTTATAAAGCGCTATTAAAATAGGCAGTTGGATAATGGCTAAAAATAATCCTGAAAAAGGGTTTACTTTTTCGGTTTTATAAACCTCTAAAATTTCCTTTGCTTGTTTTTCTTTATCGTCTTTATATTTTTTTTGTATTTCCTGAATTTTAGGCTGAACTTTCTGAAGGGTTTTTTGCGAGCTAATAGCCTTAACTGAAAGCGGATAAATTATTATCCTGATAATTAAAGTCAAAAGTATGATAGATATGCCAAAATCGTGTCCCGGCGCATAATTATATAACAATACAAGGGAATTAAACAGGGGCTTATATAGCAGGGCATTAAAAATATTTATTAAAATCTCAAACATTTTTTAAAAGTTTATTTATGGAATTTTGAATCTCTGAGAATTCTTTTTTTTCTATTCCTGGTAAGGCAACTAAAACTATATCTATGCCGTTTTTTATATTTTTTAGATTTAATCTGATAATTCCGCTCATCCTTCTTTTAATTTTATTTCTTACAACGGCCTTTTTTGAAACTTTTTGGCTGACCACAAATCCAAATCTGCTTTGGCCCAAACCGTTCCCTGCTACTTTAAAAATTAAAAAACCATTTTTAAGGCTTTTCCCTTTTTTAAAAATATCCTCAAAATCCTTTTTTTTCTTTATCCTGTTTATTTTTGGCAACATTTTACAAAGCCAGCCTTTTTCTGCCCTTCCTTCTTCTTTTTTGAATAACCTGACGGCCTGTTTTTGTCTTTTTTCTTCTCAAAAACCCATGGGTTCTGGCTCTTTTTTTCTTTTTTGGATTATATGTTAAACTCATTGTATAAAAAAATTTAGTTAGTGTATAATATAGCCAGTATAGTATAAAATTTTGCTGCGGTCAAATGAAAATTTTTATTGTGCGTCTGCTTTAAAACAAACTACACAAGTTATCCACAAGTTAATAACATATATTATTATTTTGTTTTTATTTGACAAGCTTTGAATAAAAGGGAAAAATATAATATACGACAAAATTAAAGAATAAAGACGCTATGAATAATATAGAGCTTTGGCAATCAGTTTTAGCCCAGATGCAATTTCATATTTCTAGAGCAAATTTTGCTACATGGTTTCAAAACACTGAAATTTTATCTAAAGAAAACGAAAAAATAATAATTTCGGTGCCAAATGCTTTTTCTAAAGAGTGGCTAAGCAATAAATACAATAAATTAATTTTAAAAATACTGCACGATATAGACGATTCGATAAAAGATTTGGATTTTATCATAAAACCTCAGCCGATCAAAAACTCTATACTTAAAGCTGTTGCCGAAAACGAAAAAACAGAAGATACTCAGCTAAAGTTTGATGAATTCAAAATAAACAAAGAAACCAACCTCAATCCTCGTTATACTTTTGCTAATTTTGTGGTTGGTTCTTTTAATGAATTAGCTCACGCTGCTGCTCTGGCCGTGGCTGACAGCCCGGGGTTTACTTATAATCCTTTGTTTATTTATGGCGGCACAGGCTTGGGAAAAACACATTTAATGCAGGCAATTGGAAACAAAATAAGCGATGATTTAAAAAAGAAAAAGGTAAGGTATATCTCTTCAGAAAAGTTTGTTTCTGCTATTGTCTCCGCTATTAGAAATAATAGTATGGAGTCTTTTAAAGCAAGCTTATCCCCCATAGATGTATTAATTATTGATGATATACAATTTATAGCCGGAAAGAATAAAAGCCAAGAGGAGTTTTTTCATGTTTTTAATTCTTTATATGAAAAAAATAAACAAATAATTCTTTCTTCAGACAGACCTCCAAATGCCATAGCCGAGCTTGAAGACAGGCTGAGGAGCCGCTTTGAAGGGGGAATGATTGCCGATGTCAGCCTT
>CAZGLJ010000026.1:8585-8983 GCA_964526025.1 uncultured Candidatus Saccharibacteria bacterium
AGAAAGATTAAGATCAAGATTTGAAGGCGGCATGATCGCTGACGTTAGTTTGCCAGACTATGAAACAAGATTGGTCATTTTAAAAACAAAACTCCAGGAAAAAAATATAGACCTGCCAGAAGAAATTTTAGAATATATAGCTGCAAATGTTAAAAAAAATATAAGGGAACTGGAGGGCGGGTTGAATAAACCGGTTATATACGAAACGATAAGCCGAAAAATAGACATAGAAACAACAAAAAAATTATTAAAAGGTTTTGTGTTTTCTCCTTTTGACGTGGCTAATTATAAAAAAATTATAGAAACAGTCGCTAGGTTTTATAATTTGGAAGAAAAAAACCTTTTTGACCCCACCAGGCGCAAGGAAATTGTAAAACCAAGTAAAATAGCCATGTATT
>CAZGLJ010000027.1:0-8308 GCA_964526025.1 uncultured Candidatus Saccharibacteria bacterium
TACCAAATAATCTTTTCAAAAGCAAGGTTTTGTGATATTATTTCTAAATATGGAACAAAATTTTTCAAATTTTACTGCTGAAGACTGGAAAAATTACAAACCCGAAGAAAACAGCGGAGAACGGGTCTCCGCTGATTCGGCTGAAAAACAGGCTGTTATTATAGAAATTAGGGCTGGAACTGGCGGAGACGAGGCCGGACTTTTTGCTCGCGATTTGTACAGAATGTACTCAAGGTACGGCCAGACAAAAGGCTGGAAAGAAAAAGTTTTAGATTCCAATAATTCAACCGTCGGCGGATATAAAGAAATAGTTTTTGAACTTTCCGGCGCCGGAGTTTATAATTTGTTGCAAAACGAAGGCGGGGTGCATAGGGTCCAAAGAATTCCAAAAACAGAAAAACAAGGAAGGGTGCACACTTCAACTGCCACTGTTGCAGTCTTGCTAAAACCTAAAAAAACAGAGGTAAATATTTCGCCTTCAGATTTGGAAATTTCAACATACAAGGCGTCAGGCCCTGGCGGACAATATGTAAACAAAACAGAATCTGCAGTAAGGATTTTGCATAAACCGTCAGGAATCGTTGTAACCTGCCAATCAGAAAGAAACCAATTGCAAAATAAAGAAACTGCCATGACCCTTCTATCAGCAAGACTTTTACGAGCGCAGGAAGAAGCAGATTTATCAAAATTAACAACAGAACGCCGGGAACAAATTGGCTGGGCAAAAAGAGCTGAAAAAATAAGAACTTATAACTATCCCCAAAACCGAATCACCGACCACCGCATAAACAAAAGCTGGCATAATTTAGAAACGATAGTTGATGGAGATTTAGAACCGATAATAAAAGCATTCAAAAAATGAGATTTTGGCAGCTGGTTGACATTGTTCCTGAATCAATAAAAGTTTGTATGCAATTTGCTCTGCTCATTACTGACCTTGCATAAGCTGAAGAACCGCCGTAATATCTTGAAGCCGCCTTGCTTTCAGCGGCACTAGTTTGCGATAAAGCTCCTAAATCAGAAAGGTAAAGAGCTGCAGCCGTAAAAGAATCTTTTATGGCCCAGGGATCTGGAATTTTACCGAGCAAAGCTTTTAATCTGCCGTCTAACAAATTCCATGTTGAAGCAATAAACTGGGCCGGACCCATTGCTCCTCCCCAGCCAGTCGGAGCCCCACCGACATAAGCTGTTATCCAGCAAGATACCGGAGTATCATAAGGGTCTCTGCCTAAAGCTGTTGTAATCTGCATAAAAGGCGGCACATCTCTTGTTGGTTTCATCACTCTTATAACGCCGGCTCCAGTGGAAATTCTTTTTCCAGCTCCTGTGATAGAATCAACGAGCACGCACTGGCCGACATTTCTTCCAATTGCCGATTCCTGGCTGATTATAGCTAAAAGAAAAGCGGGCCTTACATTAATTAAGTCAGCGATGCTCTTTGCGATATCTAGCGCCTCGCCAAAGGTAGGCGCCTTAGCTACGCCAATTATTTGAAATAGCATTGCTTTTATTTTTGCTGACTTTTCTTCAATTTTCTGCTTTTCTCCAAGCTGCTGCTGATACTGAGCCTCTGTCAGCTTTAAGTATTGGTCTTGCTGCTTTTTGTTTTGCTCATTTTCTTTCTTTTGCAATGTCTGCAAGGCAATTGTTTTTTGCAGCTGGTTCACTTCGCTGTCCATTTTTGATTTCTGGCCTGAAAGATAAGATTGCAAATTTTTAGTGCTGTCTAAAAGATCGCTCACTTTTGAATTTAATCCCTCCAAATATGCTATATTGCTGAAAAAATCTGAAAGGTTTCCCTCTAACAAAATTATAAATGACGACTTCTGGTCTTCTTCGTAAATTGCCCTTAGAATATTGGCTATCTGGCTTTGCGAGTCTTCGATGTCTTCTGAAGTTCTATCTATAGAAATCTGGGTATCTGATATCTGTAAATTAAGGCCTTTGACCATAACGCCGCTCTGATTGATCTGGTACTCTAAATTCTGTATCCTTTTTTTTAAGGTGGAAATCTGGTTTTGAAGAGTATTTTTCTGCTGGGCTGTTTTTGTCAGATCCTGGCTTATCTGTTCCGATTGCTTGTCGTAATAATCCGAACATTGCTGCAATAAATTTTTGCAATCGGAAGCTGACATATTCTGGCATCCATTGTTTGATTCAGAAATCGCGGCGCATTGAGCAGCCAAATCATCAGCAAATGAAAAACCGGGCGAAATAAGTCCCAAAAATATTACTAATAGAAATAATAATTTTGCGTCGCGAATATACATGTCTAATTCTATATTTTATTATCTCTTTTCTGCAAAAAAAATCCAGACCCTTATTCACAGGTCTGGATTTTTTATAATTATTTTTTCTCTGATGCTGGTTTTTCTTCTGGTCCTGCAACTACTTCCTCTGTTTTCTTTTCCTTCTCTACTTTTTCGACTTCTTCTACCTTTTCCTCAATCGGCTTTTCTAATTCTTCTTCAACTTTTGCCGGAGGCGAAACTGAAACTACAATCTCGTCTGGCTTAGCTGAAATCTTAACTCCGGCTGGCAAAATTAAGTCCTTTACTAATATATGATTTTCAAAAGCGTCTAATCCGTCTATAGAAACCTTAATTTCGTGGGGAAGATTCTGGGGCAAAGCTTTTACTTCTATTTCTGAAATATTTTTTACTAAAGTTCCTCCTAAATCTTTTACAGCTAAAGATACGCCCTCAAATACCAAAGGAACTTTTACCTCAACTGCTTCTTTCAACGATGCCTGGAAAAAATCAACGTGTATAAATTTATCTGTAACGGGGTCTTTTTGAATTTCGTGGACCAGCACCAGGCGTTTTTCCTTTTCTTCCTCTATATTAAGCTCAACCAAAGAACTTTCTCCTGTTTCTTTAAAAACTTTTTGAAATTCCCTGTAATCAATCTCCAGTAAAACATTTTTAACGCCGTGTCCGTAAACTACAGCTGGAATTTTTCCCGCCTGCTTAATAGCGTTCGTTTTTTTACCGGTTTCCTTCCTAATTTTAGCTTTTAATGAAATCATTTTATTTCTCAATATAAATGCACTGCACAGGGCATGCTTCTGCGGCCGACTGAGCGCATTCTATCTTTTCTACCTCCAACTCTTCAAGAACCTGTTTTACCGCGCCCTTAATATGCGACTTGCCGTCGTCTTGCAATTCAAAATACTTCGGACATAATGTTTGGCACGAATCGCACCCTATGCATTGCTCTCTGTTTAATTTTATTTTTGGCATAATAATTTTAAAGTATAGTATAATTATTTAGATTTGTAAATGGTAGTTTATATTTTATTCTCGCTTCCGAAAAGCTCTATCTTCAACGTAACAACTTTTTCCACTGATTTTTGCGCTGATGACAGATATTTATAGGGCACTATCTCGTCTGGATCGCTGTTTAAAACCCTCCTTAAATTTCCGGAAAAAGCCAGCCTTAATTCTGTGTTTATATTAATTTTAACAATTCCCAGCCCTATCGCCTCTCTTATATCTTCCTCAGGGATCCCAGAGCCGCCATGTAAAACCAATAAAGTTTCATCAATCCCTCTTTTAATTTTATTTAATATGTCTAATCTTAGATTTGGATCAACTCCGGAAATTTCAATCCCATGGAAATTTCCAATACTCACTGCCAATAAATCAACTCCTGTTTTTTTAACATACTCTTTTGCCTCTTCCGACTTTGTTAAATTTTTTTCTATAATTTCAAACTTTTCTTGATAAACTTTTGAAGAATCAGTCCCTATCATGCCCACCTCTCCTTCAACTAAAACATTGCGCCATTTTGCATAATTTTTAACCTGCCTTGATATTTTTATATTTTCTTGAAAAGGCAGTTTTGAGCCGTCAAAATGAACCATATCATATCCGGCGTTAATTACCTGTTTTACATATTCAAATGATTTTCCGTGGTCTAAATTTAAAAAAATCGGCAGGCCGGTTTTTTTTCTTAAAACATTTCTTAGGGCTGCTGCCTCTTCTAAACCAAAAAATTTGCTCTCGCCTTCAGAAGTTCCCAAAAGCACAGGAGACTTTAAATTTTTGCAGGCCTGAACAATCGCTTTCATCTGGCTAAAATCAGAAAAATTAAACTGCCCTATCGCCCACCCCTCTCTCTGCGCTTTATTAAAATAATGTTTTAAGCTCCTCATTTGTTTTATTTAATTCGGCATAAATTATTTTCTGAACACAACTGCTTTTTAACCTCAACTCTTTCGAATTGTGAATTTTTATCCAAAAGCCCGTTTTTAGCTCCTATTTCCGACAAACATCCTTCTGCGTTTGCAATGCCTAACTGGATTGCTTTTTCAATGTCGCCGTTATGCCTTATATAGTCTGAAAGAAACCCTGAGGCAAACGCATCGCCGGCGCCCGTTGCATCAATTACTTTTAACTCCTGATGGGGTTTAGCTGAATAAATATACGTGCCGTCAGATACCACCACTCCGTCTATGTCTTTTGTCATGACAGCAACGCCCGGGCACATTTGGTCAATTTTTTTAAATATCTCTGGCTCTTCGTGAAATGAAATTTTTGTTAAAAATGACGCCTCTTCCTGATTCAAAAATAAAATATCAATTTTTTTAAAAATCGCCTCTAATTTTTCTAAAGGATAAGAAAGCTGGTAGTTTCCCGGATTTACAGCTATTCTTATTTTATTTTCAAACGCAAAATTCACTATATCCTCAAAGGGCGTTGTCGCCTGCCTGCCGGCAGGCAGGCACAATAAACCAGAGAGCGGGGCTAAATAAATCCATTTTGTTTTTAGTTTATTCCAAGGAATATTATCTTTGTCCAACGCGTCAGAAGCGCCCCTATAAGCTAAAATAGTCCTGTCTCCTGCCTGCGCAGGCAGGTCGCCTTCGCTAGAGATAATAACAGAATAGTTTGTTACTTTTTCTTTTGTTTTAGAAACTAGGCTTGTCTCTACTTTCAGACGTTTTAACTCGTCTATAATTTCTTTTCCTGCTTCGTCGTCGCCCACTACCCCGCAAAAAGCAGTTTTAAATCCTTGTTTAGCAAAAGTCGCTGTCGTATTTGTTCCGCCTCCACCCGAATTAAATTTTATATCTTCAACATCAATTTTAGAACCCAAAGACAAACAAATTCCTTCACCCGTAACAAAATCTTTATCGCCTGCCTGCGCAGGCAGGTCTTTTGTCACCTTAAAAGCCTTAGACTTTAAAATAATATCCTTTGTCGCCGACCCAAAAGTTATAATGTCATACATAATCTATTTATGATTTAATTTTTTCTCCGTTTCGGCGATTAATAATGTTGTTTTAATTACCGAGTCAGGATTTAAGGAAATTGACTCTATGCCGAGTTCTACCAAAAATTGAGCAAAGTCCGGAAAGTCCGAAGGCGCCTGGCCGCAAATGCCGATGTATTTATTATTATTTTGGCATACTCTTATTGCTTCTTCAATGAGCTCTTTTACAGCTTCATTTTTTTCATTAGCCACGCTGGCAATCTCTGAATTATCGCGGTCTAATCCTAAAGCTAATTGGGTTAAATCGTTTGAACCGATAGAAAATCCGTCAAAAATTTCTAAAAACTTTTCTGCTAAAATTACGTTCGCCGGTATTTCGCACATGACGTAAACTTTTAGGCCTGATTCCTGGCTTAACCCGTTTTCTTTCATAATTTGCAAAACTTTCTTTCCTTCCTCAACTGTTCTGCAAAAAGGAACCATTACAACAACATTATTTAATCCAAATTCTTCTCTAACTTTTTTTATTGCCTTGCATTCTAAAATAAAGGCTTGTTTAAATTTATTATTATAATACCTGGAAGCTCCCCTAAAGCCTATCATCGGGTTTTCTTCCTGAGATTCGTATAGCTCTCCGCCAACCAGCGAGCGATATTCGTTTGTTTTAAAGTCAGAAAACCTGACAATAACCGGCTTTGGATAAAATGCAGAACCTATTTTCCCGATACCTTCAGCTAATTTATCTACATAAAACTGGACTTTATCTGGATAACCCAAGGTTAATTTATCTATTTTTTTTCTTAAAACAGGCTTTAAGTGTTTATAATTTATTAAAGCTAATGGATGGATTTTAATTTCATTCGCAATAATAAACTCTTCGCGAGCTAACCCTACGCCGTCGTTTGGTATAAAACTTAAATTAAAAGCGTTAGACGGCTCGCCCGCGTTCATTAAAATCTTAGTTTTTGTTCTTGAAATATTAGAAATGTCTGTTTTTTTAATTTTAAATGGGATTATTCCTTCGTAGACCCTCCCTTCTTCCCCGCCCGAACAATCTACGGTAATCTCCTGCCCGGCTTTTATAACTTTAGTGGCGTTGTCAGCGCCCACTATTACGGGCACTCCTAACTCCCTGCCCACAATTGCCGCATGGCAAGTCCTGCCGCCAGAATCTGTAACAATAGCTGACGCTAATTTCATTGCCGGCACCCAGTCAGGATCGGTTGCTTTTGTAACTAAAACCTCTCCCTTTCTAAATTTATCAATATCTTTTGCGCTCATTATTTTATTTACTCTGCCCTGCCCTATTTTTGAACCAACGCTCATTCCGATTGCCAAAACTTTTCCAGCTTTAGATTTTTCTAATACATATTCTTCTAAAACTTTCAGATTTTTTTTGCTTTGCACAGTCTCGGGCCTTGCCTGCACAATATATAATTTTCCGTCTCTGCCGTCTTTTGCCCATTCCATGTCCATTGACTTTTTGTAATGCTCCTCTACTATCACTGACCATTTAGCCAGGCTTAATATTTCGTCATTATTCAAAACAAATTTCTCCCTGTCTTTAACGGGAACTGAAATATTTTTAATAGGATTTTTAGGGTTTTTGTCATAAATCATTTTTATTAATTTTGAACCAATCTTTTTTTCTATAATCGGTTTAAAATCCTTTTTTAAGGTTGTCTCAAAAACATAATATTGGTCTGGCTCAACCTTTCCTTGCACAACATTTTCTCCCAATCCATAACTGGCGTTTATTAATACAACATCTCCAAATCCTGATTCTGTGTCGCAAGAAAACATAACGCCCGAGACTGCCAAATCAGACCTTACCATTTTTTGCACGCCAACAGACAAACCAGTTTTTAATTGGTCAATCTTCATTTCCTGTCTGTAAACAATCGCTCTGTCTGTAAAAAAAGAAGCAAAACATTTTTTTACTGCTTCCAAAAGATTTTCCTGGCCAATAATGTTTAAATATGTCTCAAATTGCCCGGCAAAAGAAGCGTTAGGCATATCTTCTGCAACGCCCGAAGTGCGGACTGCCACATCAACTTCCTCTTTGCCGTATTTTTGAGAAAGTTTTAAATAAGCATCAAATAATTCTTTCTGCAGATCTTCCGAAAAAGAAGCTGACATAATAGCGGACCTGGCCATTTTTCCCACATTTTGAATGCTTTTAACGCTGTCTAAATCCAATTCCTTAAAAAAATCCGGCAGTTTTTTATCTAATCCGTTTGCTTTAATAAATTTCCAATAAAAATTAACTGTCAAAGCAAAACCATCCGGCACGCTAATGCCTTTCAGAGTCAATTGAGAAAACATTTCGCCTAAAGAAGCGTTCTTGCCCCCCACCACAGGGACATCTCCAATGGAAATCTCCTTGAACCATAAAATATTATTTTTATTTTTATCCATTTTTTAAAAAATTACTTACATAATGATTTTTCCTTCTCCGCTTCTTATTATGCCTGCGGCGTTTCCCTCATCGGTATCTAGATGCATGCATAATTTATAATTTTTTCCAACCCTGATTTTAACATTGTGAAAAGTTATTGATAAATTTCCCAAGGTTTTCACAGATGCCAACGCGCCATTTCTTAATCCAAGTTTTTTTGCTTCTTTGGGATTACAATGGATATGCCTTTGAGTATTGATAACGCCTTCTTTTATTATAATTTTATTTTTAGGACCAGATATAACTGCGCCTGAAGTTCCTTTAATATCGCCCGAATCTCTTACCGGAAGAACCGCGCCTAAAATAATGCCGTCTGTTTTTGATAACTCTAATTGTGTTTTAGATGCCCTTACGGGCCCTATAACTCTAACATTCGATATTCTTTTAGAGCCTATCTCAATATCAACCGTTTCTTTAGCAGCAAATTCTTCTGGTTGAGTAAGTTTCTTTAATTTTTTAAGTTTATACCCTCTTCCAAAAAGTTTTTCTAAATCTCTTTTTGATAAATGTATATGCCTTGCTGAAACTTCAATTGGAATTTTCATATTGCTTTTCTAATTTCTTCAACGATTTCAGGATTCGCCAAAGTGCTTAAATCCCCTAAATCTTCGCCTATAAATATTTTCTTAAGAA
>CAZGLJ010000028.1:0-663 GCA_964526025.1 uncultured Candidatus Saccharibacteria bacterium
CAAAAACCCCGCCGTACGGCGGGGTTTTTGTTTGTAACAGAATCCTTACGATTTTAATTAACTAGAGAATTTATCACAGCTTTTATGGTTTCTGCGTCTGTTTTTTTAAGCCCGCGGGGAATAGATAGTGTGGCCTTAGCTCCAGATTCTAAAACAATTTCTATTTTGTGGGTGCTTTCCACAGGAGAATAGATAGAGTTAGATAAGTTTATATTTTCTTCTTCTGTTTTATCTTTTTTAATTAACAGGGGTGTGGATTTCTTTGGTTTTATGTTCCATTTTTGTATTTTAGCAGGATCTGCGCCGTATTTTTTATAATCATTTATAACCTTTAAAAGGCGGGCCTTATATGTGTTTAAGGATAAAATGCTCTTATCTTTATTTGCTATGGCAACATCTCTAAATATCTCCTCTATACTGCTTTCTATCATGCTTATTGATTTTGCCTCGTCTGCATTTAATTCTTTTTCAAAAATTTTAAGGGCAGATTTTAAATTGTTTGCTGTGTTGTCCGGGTATTTTCTGTTGGCTTTGGCAATATCTATAAAATGATATAAATTTTTAAAATTTTCCATATCTTTTTTGGTTATTTTTATCTTATCTTATTTTATCATAACTTAAGATAAGATACAAAAACAGCCCCGAGTTTATCGAAGGGCTGTT
>CAZGLJ010000028.1:673-3075 GCA_964526025.1 uncultured Candidatus Saccharibacteria bacterium
ATGATATAAGTTGTTAAAGTTTTCCATATCTTTTTGTTATCTTTATTTTATCTTATTTTATCATAAAAAAAGATAAAATACAAAAACAGCCCGAGAGGGCTGTTTTAAAATAATTGGAGCGGGCAACGGGATTTGCACCCGTGCTCAAACCTTGGAAGGGTTTCGTGCTGCTGCTACACCATGCCCGCATTAGTTTGTGTCGGGGTGCTGAGAATCGAACTCAGACCAAACGCTCCCAAAGCGTTTATACTACCACTATACGACACCCCGATATTTTGGATTATATATAAAAAAATCCTTCTTGTCAAAGGCTAAATTTTATGATAATATATTAATTACAAAAGCCCCCGTAGTTTAATGGATAAAACAAAAACCTTCTAAGTTTTGGATCCAGGTTCGATTCCTGGTGGGGGCACCATTTGGGGCTGGGGATTAAAAAACTGTCTGACTCTGGACAGGGGCGCTTGTTAGTGCTAATATAATAGTAAGTCGTAGATATCAATATATTGTTAAAAGCTTTGAAATTAGGCCGATTTTTATCAGAAAATCGGGTATATTTTATGGAAAATAACGATAAATTAGGCGATAAATTAGTAGACTTAGAGCAAGCAAAAAGTGATAATAAAAACACAAAAGTTAAAAAATATCTGCCGGCCATTGTTTTGGCGGCTTCGTTTTACTATTCCTTCCTTTTGGCATTAGGGCTAGTTTTAGGGTATCTTGGCTCTAAAATCTTTTCTAAATATTTTATTGAAAATGGCAAGGTAGAATGCATTTTTATAGACTGCGGCAAGTGGAAAATCCATTTTCATCATTGGATTATGGGAGCTTTGGTCTTGTTAATTGTTTGGATTGTTGATTATTTTTATTTGCCAAGATTTTTTGTCGGCGCGGTCATTGGGATTATTGCCCATGACATCTATGATTTCAACGATTGGCATCAAATTATCGTTAAAAACGAAGACGCTAAAATAAAAAGATAGTAATTAATTAAAAGATAGTAAAATGCGGCCGAGGGCCGCATTTTGAGTAGAATATTTTGTAATTTGTAGTAGAATAAAATATATTGGAGGGGTGCCGGAGTGGTTTAACGGGGCGGTCTCGAAAACCGCGGTCTTAACGGGCCTCGTGAGTTCGAATCTCACCCCCTCCGCATGAACGCTTTTCTTAAAAGCTTTATAGTATTTTTTTGTTTGACTCTATTTTTTGCGGCGCCGGTTTTTGCTTCGGCTTCTGAAAATATAGAAAAAATATTTTATTTGTCTAGAGGAAAAGAAAAAGAAGGCATAGCAGACATTCAAAAATATGCAGAAAAAATTGACATTTTAGCTCCGCAGGCCTACTCTGTAGCTTCAGATTTAAACATATATGGTTCTTTGAGTATTGAACTTAAAAAGGCGGTTAAAAATTATAAGCTAAAGGTAATGCCTCTTATAGTAAACTCTAGTTTTAAACAAGCTATAATTCATAATTTATTGCTATCTATCTCAACTCAAGATAAAGTTATAAGCGGGCTTATTATGCTGGCGGAAAAAAACAGCTATATCGGCTGGCAGTTTGATTTTGAAAACATAAACTACAAGGACAAAGACCTTTACAGCGCCTTTGTTGAAAAAGCTGCCAAAGAATTGCATAAGAATAATTTAATTTTAAGCGTTGCCGCAGTCTCAAGAAGCGCTGATTATGAAAATACTGACGCCTTCAAAAATTGGGGCGGGGCGTACGATTATAAAAGAATTTCAAGCGCCGCAGATTTTATAAGCCTAATGACATATGACGACTCAAAATCCTATGGTCCTACTGCGTCAGCTTTATTTGTAAAATGGGTATTAAATTATGTAAAAGATAAAATTCCTGCAGAAAAGTTGTCGATGGGTATTCCGTTTTATTATTGGGGCTGGAGCCAAAAACCCTTAAAAAAAATTTCCAGCGGCGGATATAATTTAGTCAAACTCACTATGCAAAAGTTTTTATATAAACAGGGGTTTGATGAAAGTTTAGGCGTGCCTTGGCTTACTTATTCTGCTGGAGGAAAATCTTATAAAATTTGGTATGAAGACAAAAAAAGCTTTGAAATTAAATTAAATATTGTTAAAGATAATAACCTGAGAGGGTTTTCCGCCTGGGTTTTAGGCGCAGAAGACCCTGCTATTTGGGAAGTTTTAAAATAGGAAGGTTGAATTTTTGTCAAATTTGTTCTAATATAACTTATTGTAAAAGGATTTAACCATGGCTTTGCAAGCGGATAATTTTTTATTATTATCAGGGATTGTAATTTCAATTTTAGTTTTAATAAACTTTTTTTTGGTTTGGTATTTTTACAAAATAAACAAAAGAATAGACAAACTGCTTGAAAAAGGAAAAATAAAAGATTTTAAATCTATTTTGCTTTCGCAAAGTGA
>CAZGLJ010000028.1:3175-7768 GCA_964526025.1 uncultured Candidatus Saccharibacteria bacterium
TGCTTGAAAAAGGAAAAATAAAAGATTTTAAATCTATTTTGCTTTCGCAAAGTGAAAAGAATAAGGATTTAGAGCAAAAATTGGACGATATTTTTTTAAAGATTAAAGACTTAAAAGATATTTCTGAAAAAACTATACAAAAAACAGGGGTCGTAAGGTTTAACCCTTTCAACGACATAGGGGGAAACCAGAGCTTTGTCATCGCTTTATTGGATGATAAAAATAATGGTTTTGTAATTTCAAGCTTATTTGTGAAAGAGGGAAACAGGGTTTACGCAAAAGCAATCAGGGATGGCAAGTCAGATCACTTGCTTTCAGAGGAAGAAAAAGAGGCAATAAACAGGGCAATGGGTTCTAAAAAAAATGACAAGTAAAAAAATTGACAAAAAACCTGCCCGCGCAGGCACACCTGCCCGCGCAGGCACAGAGAACATTTTTAAAAGGCCGCCAGTGGTGGTCGTTTTAGGTCATGTAGACCACGGAAAATCTTCGCTTTTAGAGGCAATTAAGGACTTTAAAATTACTGCAAAAGAATCAGGCGGCATCACCCAGCATATTGGAGCATATGAAGTAGAGGAAAAAGGGAAAAAAATAACTTTTATTGATACTCCTGGACATGAAGCATTTTCTGCGATGAGGGCCAGAGGGACCGAAGTAGCTGATATTGCCTTGTTGGTTGTAGATTCTAGCCAGTCAGTCCAGCCACAGACAAAAGAAGCTGTAATGGCGATAAAAAGGGCTGAAATCCCGATGATTGCTGTTTTAAATAAAATTGATTTGCCGACAGCAAATCCAGAAAAAATAAAAAGGGAGCTTTTGCAGATAGACGTTGTTGTTGAATCAATGGGCGGAAAAATTCCCTCTGTCCAAGTTTCAGCAAAAGAGAAAACAGGAATTAATGAATTATTAGAAATGATTTTATTGGTAGCTGATATGTATGATTTAAAGTCGGAAACCGAAGCGTCAGTCGAAGGCCTGGTTATAGAGTCGTACATGGATGGCCTTAAGGGACCTGTTGTAACCGCCATAATAAAGAAGGGAGTTTTGAGAAAAAAAGATATTATTGCCACAGATTTAGCGCTAGCTAAAGTAAAATCAATTCAGGATTTTAAAGGCAAAGAAATTCAGGAGGCAAGGCCGTCACAGCCAGCCATTATTTTAGGGTTTGAAAAAGTTCCGGCAGTGGGCGAAAAATTTAAGAGTTATAAAACTGCAGAACAGGCATTAGCAAAAATTAAAAAAGAAGAGCCAAAAAGGGAAATCGGCTCTGTTGTGCTCGATTCAGATCCAAATAAAAAAGTATTGAATATAATTTTAAAAGGCGATGTTTTTGGTTCATTGGAAGCAATTGAGGGAATGCTGAAAAATTTGCCTCAGGAAAAGGTTGTTTTAAGAATTTTAAAATCAGAGGTTGGGGATATAAATGAAACAGATGCAAAGCTGGCTGAAATGTCAAAAGCGATTATTGTTGGTTTTAGAACAAAAATAAGCTCGTCTGTTATGAAATTTATGAAAAATGATTTAGAGAAGAAATTGAGAATCAAAACTTTTGATATAATCTATGAATTAATACAGGATGTAAGGCATGGATTGGAAAAGACTTTAGAGCCGGAAATTGTAAGGCAGGATATTGGAAAATTAAAAACCCTGCTGGTTTTTTGGGGAGAAAAAAATCGCCAAATAGTTGGCGGAAAAATCACAGAAGGCGAAATGAAAAAAGGAATAAAATTAGAGGTTTTTAGAGATGATAAAAAAATAGGTTCGGGTAAAATAATAAACCTCCAGCGAGATAAAAAAGACATAGACAGATTAACAAAAGGCGACGAAGCAGGAATTTTATTTGAAGGCAATGTCAAAATTGAAAAAGGCGACATTTTAGTCGCCTATATAGAGGAACGTAAAAAAGGAGAATTATAAGAAATAATGAGCAATAGGATTGAAAAAGTAAATTCTCTGCTGGAGCACGAGATAAGCAAGATTATTTTTAGAGATTTTTCTTTTTCTCCAGAAATTTTAGTTACCTTAACGCGGGTTGATACATCAGCAAATTTAATTGAGGCCAAGGTTTATATTTCTGTTTTCCCTGAAGAAAAATCAGCTGGAATTTTGAACGCGCTGCAAAAATCGGTTTATGACGTACAGCACAAAATTAACAGAACGCTAAGGCAGCGTCCCATACCTAAAATAAAGTTTGTAAAAGATAATATTCTAAGCAAAGCAGGAAAAATTGAAGAGCTTTTGGTAAAAGTTAAGGATAATAACAAAGATTGAAAAATAGATAAAAAATGGTAAAATGATAAATAATAAATATGGCACGGTAGCCAAGTGGTAAGGCAAGGGTCTGCAAAACCCTTATACGTGGGTTCAATTCCCACCCGTGCCTCCACATTTTATACGCCCAGGTGGTGGAATGGTATACACGAAGGACTTAAAATCCTTTGAGCGTAAGCTTATGCGGGTTCGACTCCCGCCCTGGGCACAAAAACATTATGGCAACTCTTTTTTTAATAATTACATTTACTTTTTTAGTAAGCCTGCTTTCCTTTATAGGAATATTTACTCTGTCGCTCAATGACAAAATCCTGAAAAAGGTTTTGTTTTATTTTGTATCTTTGTCTATTGGCGGGTTGATGGGCGGCGCTTTTTTGCATTTGCTGCCAGAAACAATTGATAAGTTAGGCAATGGTAATGCTTACTTATTTGTTTTGTTTGGTTTTTTTTTATTCTTTTTAATTGAGAAAATTATTCATTGGCGGCACTGCCATGAAAGTGACTGCCACGTTCATACGTTTGCCTATATGAATTTAATAGGCGATGGCATACATAATTTTCTAGATGGCTTGATAATAGCAGCGGGTTTTATGGCGAGTCCCGGCCTTGGCATCGCTTCAACAGCTGCAATATTTTTACATGAGATACCGCAGGAGTTTGGAGATTTTGGAGTCTTAATTTATGCAGGAATAGAAAAAAAGAAAGCTCTTTTACTTAATTTTTTTACTGCTTTAGCCGCTGTTTTTGGCGGCATTATTGGCTACTATTTTCTTTCTTTTGCGCAATCGGCTTCTCCGCTTCTTTTAGCTTTTGCCGCAGGAGGGTTTATATATATTGCAGCTTCAGACCTAATACCAGAGATAAGAAAGGAAAATAACGTAAAGAAAAACATTTTAAATTTTTGTATTATTTTTATAGGAATACTGATAATGTATTTTTTAAAATTTATTGGCGTGGAATAAAAAAAATCACAAACAAAAAGCCCCCCGCCTAGGCGGGGGGCTTTTTGTTTTTTAGCTTTCTAAAACTTCTATTTCAGCTATTTTCACTCCGAAGTTCTTAGCTTGTGTGTAATTTGGGAACCATATGTCAATATGGTAATCGCTTTTCTTTTTATTCATTCTATCTTCGATTACGAAGATTTTATCGCCGTATAATTCTGGAATTTTAATTTTTGTTCCAAGCGGCAATAAGTTGTTTGCAACTATGCCGTCAGCAACCTGTTTTCCAGATGCTGTTATAAACGGGGTTTCATCTGTTTGTTCTGGAGTGCTGGAATAAGCTGTAATAATAACCTTTATCTTCCTAATGACTTTCTTTGCTTCATTGCTGGCTTTTTCTGCATATGAGGCTTTATTGATATTAACAAAATCGGCGTTAGTTGTTTGAGGCATGATTATCCCCAAAAGGTAAATGCCGACTATAATACCTGCAAATATAGAGCTGATTAAGGGGGTTTTCCCGTTTAAAGCAGCATTGTTTTTGAAGATATTTATATTCATATAATTAAAAAACTGCTTTTCAGCAGTATATATTAATCTTAGCATATTTAAGCCCCTTTGTCAATAGTTAGACAATAAAATTACAATCATGTCAAGAGGGGGTATTTTAGCCATTTTTTGCACAAAAAAACACCATTTTTGGGCGCCTTTTTGAAGTAGAAGAGTAGAAACTAAAACACAATCTCTTTTATAAAAACAACAAACAGGAACGAAACTATTCCTATGTAAAAAACAGCTGTAGTAAATTTTGGATTGGTATTTGAAAGATGATCAAGTATAACAAGCATTATGTATGTTGGGACGAAGAAGGTAAGTAACAAAAGAGGATGAAAATCGAAACTACCACCCTGCGACGGTGAAGGTAAAAAAAATGATAAAGGTATTATTGCAAGAAACCCAACAACAATTTGAAGTATTGTTCTTCTAAAAATACTTAATGCGCCAAAAGCAATCACAGTCACTAACAATGCGGCTCCAAACTCTGATGTTTGGTGCGTAATATAGGAAAATAAAAATTCATCCGAATAAGCAAAAAGAGCTATCGATAGTAATAGGAGAAAAGAACCTATATAAAAACTCTTCTTTCGGGGAGAAAAGCGTATATTTTTCATACATCTATTATATAACAATGAGAGTAAAATAACAAATGAAAAAATTCAAACTGAAAAACTCTTAGTATCTGTCCAGTATTTAAAAATAAAACTAATAATGTGGCCGATCGGAATCGAACAGGCGTCCTAACCTTATCTCTGTGTCACATTGTACTGGAGCGGGTGATGGGAATCGGACCCACGTACTCTGATTGGCAACCAGATGCACT
>CAZGLJ010000029.1:0-5790 GCA_964526025.1 uncultured Candidatus Saccharibacteria bacterium
TTATTGGTTAATCCGGTGGGGATATTAGTGGCGCCCTGCACAAACGCATTATTAACCAAAACCTGGGCTGCGGCTGTTTGGCTTTGAGTTTGGCTGCTTGTGACAGTTGCGCTGTTGTTTATGGCTGTCATCCCGTAAGGAAAGTTTACCGATGAGGCGACTTGCGCCTGGTAAGCTATAACTGTTATTCCGCCCGCTGGTATCGTGCCGATATTAATTCCTAATGCAGGATTGCCAGAGTAATCTATGGCGGCATTTATGGTCAGATTGCCTTTATAGATAAGTTTTGCAGGCAGAATATCGCGGATATATACATTGTTGACATTAAGGCCTGATGCCTGCAAAGTTACAGCAAAACTTAAAACATCGTTTGGTTTTGCATTAACTGAGCTTTGCCAGCTTAGATTGCCGGAAGTTAAGTTTATAACTTTTTTATTTACAGCTATCGTGCCTGAATTGTAATTTACATATACTATTGCGCTGTCGGAATTAGAAGCGCCATAGCTGTTTGTAACTGTCAGCGCGCAAGTGTAAGTCCCTTGGCCTGAAACATAAGGAGGCGTGTATGTCGGCTGGGCGATATTTGGGTTTGATAGAACGCCTCCAACGCAGCTCCAATAATAATTTATCGGATTTCCGCTGTTTTCATAACCTGACCCTTGCAGGGTTACTGATTGCCCTAAATTTACATATAAGTCAGGGCCCGCGTTTGCCGTTATTTGCTGATATATAACAGCAAAAATAGTTGCTGCTGCTGAAAAATAGAAAACAGCAATAATTACCGCTATAAATCCTAGTTTATAAAAATTGTTTATTATTTTCATATTTTTATACCCTCCACCTTTACCCTACTGCTTTGCCATATTGTTTGTCAATACAAAACCAATATAGCTAACCCGCTGGCTATCAAAAGTATAGAAACTATTTTCTGGATAATTACTGCTTTTGATATTTCCTCTTTTAAAATTTTTGGTACAAAATATGAAAGGAATAAAGTCATCAAAAAAAGAAAAACATACTGAACGCCCCTTAACGAATTCACAATCGGCAAAAAAGCGACCGGAGCTAGAAATATGGCTAAACTTTGAAGTATGTTGGCCGTACCGCCGGCTGATTGCGTGCAGAAAAAAATTAAATTTGTTTTTATGTCTGAGATATTCTTTTTCTCAAATATTTCCTTTCTGTTTTTCGGGCTTAAAAGTAGGAGCATGGCAAATAAAAATATAAATATCCTCATCCAAAGAAATCCCTGTACAAACTGAAGGTCTAAAAAAACAAATTTTGAAAAAATATAGTCTAAGGAAAACATTAGTGATGCCAAAATTGTGATTTTCAAATAATCAGCAGTAAGTTTAATGCTTTTCTCAATTGAAATAATAATGCTGCCTAAAAGCAAAATAGCAAAAGCTAAAATATTTGTTTTACTCATTATCTGAGGGCCCCAGAAAAGCCAGGTTAAAGCAAAAATAAATACAGGCTGGGTAGCTCCGATGGTTGTGATTACTTTTGAGACGTCAAATTTTTTAACAGCGCTGTACATCATATACAAGCCCAATATATAAACCAAAGCTTCCAGAATAATCCAAACCATTGTTTTTGAAGCCGGCAGCCCAAAATTTATAAAAGGTATAATTAAAAACAGCAATACGCTGAAAGCGCCCACATAAAAAGTGTAAACGACGGGGTTTGGCTTTCTAGCCAAAACAAGCTTGTCTCCCAAAGAAGCCAAGCTAAAGAAAAAGTACGCTAAAATTATAACCGCCAGCCAAGATATCATATATTAAATTTAGGGTAAACTTAAAATTATTTTATAAAACTTAATATTGTCTATGAGAACAGAAGGTTCTTCGTTTCCAACTTGATTTACGGTAAATAATAAATCATCTGTTTTCCCTGCCATATCGCCAATAAAAATCTCTTTAACTTTTCGCATCCCGTCGTCAATTTTATTAAGATTCTGATAAGATATTATTTCGTTGCCAAAGGTAACAGTTAGGAAACTTTTAATTGTCGATTTCTCATTTTGCATTTCGTAACTCATATAATAAACATCCGAAGGCACTGTAATTTTTTTAAAAAGATATCCATCTGAACCGACAGCGCCTGTCATTTTAGCTACAGCGTTGCTGGGAGATTGCATTGCAATTCCAGAACGTTGTCCGCTCCACTGACTGCCACTCTCAAATGTTTCCTGCCAAACAACAGAAAGTAAAGTTTGTGTTTGTCCGGTAGTTACGATTTCTGCGGATTTGCCTGCTAAAGATTTAACCTCGGACACCATCTTATCGAAGTTTTTTTCTTCTTCGTCCAACGACGCTATAAAATCTTTTTTTTCTTTAGCATAATCCATTGTTTCCGACCAAGCGCCGTCTTTATCTATAAAATCAACAATTTTCCAATTTCCATTGATAAAATCCAGAACATAAACTCCCTGTTGGTCTATTTTCTGCTCGCCATTAAAGTCTTTTACATTTATTTCGTAATTGACTCGAACTCTGGCGGAACTATCGTTCTTTTCTAAAGTCTCAATTGAAATGTTGCTAATGCTTTTATGAATATTAGATCGTTGTTCTTCTATGGTTTTTATTTCTTCATCTAAGTATTTATTAAAATCATCTGATATATTCATTTTTTTAAGATTATTTGCTTCTTCTATCATATGATTTCCGAAATCACGGGTTTTTTCTTTCATAAATAATTCGACTTCCCACAGATTTTTAAAAAACCCTTCCGAAAAACTGATTTTTATCTTTGTCACTTCTATCCTGCCGTCTAATCCATCAAAATTTTGAGTTTTTGTTAAATATGACCTAACAAAATCTTCAACATTTATTTTTTTTTGATTCTGTATAAAATAATACCCAAATACTAAAATTACTGAAGCTGCAATTAAAACTAAAACAATAATTATTGTAATTAATATCTTTTTGTTCATATTTTTTAGTTAATAATTAAGTTATTTTATTTTACCACAAAATAAAAGAGAGCGATAGCTCTCTGGATTTGTTCCGGGGCCTGGACTCGAACCAAGATACTGGCCTCCAAAGGGCCATGTCCTACCATTAGACGACCCCGGAATGATTTATTTGTTTTCGATTGTTCTAATTATTTTTTCTTTTTCTATCCTTTTGTCTTTCAGCAATCTTTCGTAAAAACAATATCAAATGGTAAATAATGTTTTGTAGATTTTACTGACCCCCTATTATGCTCATCTATCCTCTCTGCCAGCCTATTTGTGCTCCCGACATAATACCACTTATGATTTTCACTTTTTATAATATAAACATACCACACTTTATTCTACCATTAGACCTGCCTGCGCAGGCAGGCGACCCCGGAATGTTTATGTATAATATCATTTTTGTAATACTTTTTCAATGTTTTTTTCTTGCTTAAATATTCTTTTTCGTGTAAAATAAAACAACAGTAAAATTAATAATGATAAAAAACTATGACATGGGCAAACAGAAAAAGACAACTGAGAAAGATAAAGAAAAGACAAAAAGCTAGATACACGCCAAAAAAGAGATAATTAAAATTTAAAACCGCTTTCAGGGCGGTTTTTTATTATTTTAAAATTGTCTGGCCGCCAGATTGCAAATAAAGTTTTTTTTCTTCAAAACCTAGTTGTTTTGTTTCTGAATCAATTTTTACTGTTACTCCCAGTCCGTTGCGCACCTCCTCAGAAAAATATTGGTCAAAAACAAAGTTGCCTAAAGAATAATAAATTCTTTTTCCGTTATAAATTTCTACTGACTGAACTACGTGCGGATGCGAGCCGACAACCAAATCAGCGCCCGCGTCAATAAATTTATGGGCCAGATTTTTTATATCATCAGTCGGCTCTGAATTATATTCTATTCCCCAGTGGCTAAACGCAATTACTATATCTGACTCTGATTTGATATTTTTAATTTCATTTATAATTGCTTCTTGTTCTGCCTCTGAGTTTCCGTAAAATTCGTTATAACTTACAAAACCGATTTTATCCCGTCTATTTCTTTAATAATGCTCTTCTGCTCTTCCGGCGCGCCAAAATAATTAACCCCGGCTTTATCTAAATATTTTTTTGTGGAATTGAGCCCCGGCCAGCCAAAGTTTAAGATGTGGTTATTCCCCAAATTAACTAATTTAATATTTTCTCTATATAAAGTTTCGGCGACGCTTGGATCAAAAGTAAAAAAATAATTATTAGTGCTGCCAGGTTTAGTTTCCGAACTTATTGATTTTCTATCTGTAATCGGGCCTTCAAGGTTTGTGATTACCAAATCATTATTTGCTAAAATAGGACGTATTTTATCAAAAATAAACTCGTTGCCTCCATTTTTATTGGCAAAATATCTAATTCCCCTATCAAACATTAAATCTCCGACAAACAGAAGCTGGGTATATTTTTTTTCTGTCGCTTCAGGCGGTTTTAAAAAAAATCCGGGGTCTGATTCCTTAAGGGAAAAATAAATAGCCGCTGTAAAAACAGCGGCTAATAGAATCAAAATTGCAATATTTCTATTCACTTCCATCGGCTAAAATTTACTGGCATTCTGTTCTGACTGACTCGCACTTTGTTTTTCCCATAGCCCCGTCTTTGCCTGCGCACAGCCAGCTTCCGTCAGGCAATTGCGTTGACACGCAAAAATTTTGGGCGTCTGCAAAACATACAGGTTTTGCTGCCCCATAACTTACTAAGTCATTGTTTAAGGATATTAATTCTGCGCCAAAAGAAGGCTGGTATCCGTTTAATAATTTATTTTTGCAAAGAGTGTAATAACTTTGGTTTTCATAAAAAATTACATCTGCCACAAGACCTATTTGATATAGGGCTGATTGCGTAGCCTGAGACTCAAAAATCGGTAAAATAGCATCTTCTACGTTTTGGGCGTCTTGAGGCTCTTGGATTAGCGCGGGGCTGTTAAACTCAGAGTTATTAATTTTTAAATTTATCGCGACTGCGCCAAGGTAATAGCTGATTGTTTTATCAAGTTCTGCTTTATAGAGCATATAGTCTTTTTTGCCAATCCATACGTTGACATATATGTCGCCTATTGATTCTATAGATATTCCAAAAAACTCCTTTGCCATGCTTATATCCAAATCGTTACTATTTATTCCGTTTTTTATTGCATTATTTATAAAATCTTTTAATGTTCCGTTATCTACTTTTAATAAATAATGATATGCGTCTTGCCCGTTTATTTTTTCGTCTGCCAGTTGTTCCTCTACGTTTAAAATATTTTCAGGAAGTATAAAATTTTGGTAAGGGATGCTTATGTTTCCCATCTCTTCTGCTTGTATCCCTTGCGCCTCCGCTATTTTTTTCAGAGAATCTGTGTTAATTTTTAGCCATTTTCCCTGAATTTGGGAAAAATCGATGCTGAATGGTTCTGAGATATTTAAATTGCCTAATTTTAAATAAAGCGCGCTGCCATAAGCAAGAAGGTTTGCATTAATTAGCGCAAGAGGGTCTTTAGAGCCTACAGACATCAGGCTGGCAGCAACAGTAAAATCTGCTTTTGGAACTTTGGCATCCCTCATGTCGCTTTTTCCATTTGCGCTTATTGATAATTTATAGTCTCTACCGTCAAGGTTATTTTTTGCTGTAATTTCGCCGTCTATTTTTGTAGAATAAGATTTAAGCTCTTTGGCGTTCTCCATCATTTTATATACAACAGTCTCAGGACTTGGCCTGAAGGGATTCCACATTGGGTCCCAAATCCTGTAATATAAAATTATTCCTGTCCCGCCAGCTGAAAATACTGCCAAAAATAAAATTATCAAAGCTATTAAAAACCC
>CAZGLJ010000029.1:5890-7728 GCA_964526025.1 uncultured Candidatus Saccharibacteria bacterium
CAGGTTGCTGGACAACACTTATAACTGGCTTTTTTTCTAAACCAACTGCTAAAAGATTTTCATTTATTTCCTGTTCTGACCAGCCGTTCTGAAATAAATTAAATCTTATATCCTCATCTTTTATGCCAGCTGACCTGGCTTTTTTAATATAATCTAT
This sequence comes from uncultured Candidatus Saccharibacteria bacterium, assembly GCA_964526025.1. Classification (GTDB taxonomy): domain Bacteria; phylum Patescibacteriota; class Minisyncoccia; order Minisyncoccales; family Staskawiczbacteraceae; genus UBA11703. The sequence continues at coordinate 6,048 of CAZGLJ010000029.1, forward strand.
AACTTGTGAATTAGACATAATATTTAAAATTAAAATAGTATTCTATTATTATATCTCTTGGTGCGTAATGTTGACAATAGCAAGTTCTAGCGGCAACTGGGTTAAGGCCGCATACTTCATTTTATTTTCAGCTTCAATAAAAAGCTCTAACATATTCTGGATATCTTTTTGCTGCAAGCCTGCTGTTTGCGCCTTTATTTTATCTAACTCGTGCGAGGAAAGGCCTGAATTTTGCAAGTTCAAAAAGCTCGGATTTATTTTTAAAAGCAAGGACTGCCTTAAATAATAAACAAGCGTTTTGGCAAATTCCTGCAGATCAAGGCCCTGGTCTGCCATTGAGTTTAAAGAAAAAATAGCGTCTTTAGTGTTTTTTAAAATTAACAAGTCAACAAACTGCGCTATCTGGCCTACTTCCACAATGCCCAATAACTCTTTTATGTCCTGCGCTTTGATTAAATTTTTTCCGCCTGAATAGGTCATGCACTGGTCTAACAAAGATTCTGCATCGCGAAAAGAACCGCGGGAATTCAAAGCAATCAACGATAAGGCAGACTCATCAAGCTTTACGTTTTCTCTTTTAGAAATAAATTCCAATTTTTTTATAATTTCAGGGACTTGCAGGCGCTTGAAATCAAACCTTTGGCACCTTGAAATAATAGTGGGAATCATTTTATGCGCCTCTGTTGTTGCCAACAAAAATACAGCGTGAGCCGGCGGCTCTTCCAATGTTTTTAATAAAGCGTTAGCGGCGTCTTTTGACAGCTGGTGGCATTCATCAATTATAAATATTTTGTATTTTGATTTTACTGGAGCAAACTTAATCCCCTCTCTTAGTTCGCGCACATCGTCAATTCCCCTGTGGGAAGCTGCGTCAATTTCAATTAGGTCCATTGATTTTGCCTGCACAATTTCTAAACATGAAGAGCATTTATCGCACGGCTCAAATCCGTTTGGATTTTGGCAATTTATTGCTTTGGCAAAAATTCTGGCAATTGTTGTTTTTCCCGAACCTCGCGGGCCGCAAAACAAATAAGCATGGGAAATATTATTTCCTTTTATAGAGTTAGTTAAAGTTTGCACAATGTGTTCCTGGCCGACAACTTCACTAAACGTCTGCGGACGATATTTTCGATATAAAACTAAATTTGACATATTATTTTTTAAAAACTATAAACTTATACCCGCAAAAGCTCCATACTGCCGAAGTGATGGCAGATGCAAGCACGCTTAATTTTAGCCATAAATCATAAGGTATTGCAAATTGAGGCCCGGATATTTTTGTTAAGTAAAAGAAAAAGCTTATATCTATTAAAAGGGCGACTAAAGTTACGGCAAAAAATTGGACAAACTCTTTCTTCATATTTTCTTTTTCATGCTTTCCTGCCTGCGCAGGCAGGTTAAATGCCCAGAATTTATTCCCCCAAAATTTTGTAAAAGTTGCGATTAAAAATGATATTGTTTTTGGTATAAGCAGGTTCGCTGTAAAAGATATTGCAGAAAAAATCCATACAAACGCTTCAAAGAAAACAAGGTCTATTATAGTGGCAAGAACCCCTGTCAAAACAAACTTAGCCGCCTGAAAAACAAATAAAAATTTTCTGCCGGCAAAGTCTGCCAGCCATAGGCAGAATAAAGAAATAACAGCTAAAGTCGTTGGCAAAAACCATCTCCAAATTCCGAT
>CAZGLJ010000030.1:0-7469 GCA_964526025.1 uncultured Candidatus Saccharibacteria bacterium
AAATTTTAATGCACGATAAAATAATAGGCTAAGTATTGCATATTCAATAATATGTGCTGTTTTTTTGAAAATAAAAAGTAAGTATGACTTCATTTTTGCTAATCCGCCATATATTGCGACGATTTTGCGGAATCGAATTCAAAAGTCTGTTTTGGAATACGAGCCGAAAAAAGCTTTGTTTGGCGGGGGAGACGGGCTTTTTTATATCAAAAAATTTTTGGGGCAAGTAAAGAATAACTTGAACAAAAACGGCAAAATTTATATGGAATTTGACAGTATCCAAAAAAAAGAAATTGAAAAATTAATAAAAAAATATGGATATAAAAATTATAAATTTTATAAAGACCAATATAACAAATGGCGGTGGGTTATTGTTTTTTAAATTTAATTATTGTAATCTAAAAAATCGTTCTTTGATATTATTATCAACCTGCATTTTAGAGACAGAAAATGATTAAAGAACCTATGCAAAAATTTTGCGGAGGCATCGGAGTTTTTTACCAAGGGACAGCAGTAGCTGAAGAAAACGGAGAATGGTTTCATATTTCTGAAGATGGAACGCCTGTTTTGCCGGAGCGCTATGAAATGGCAGAATATTTTCAGAATGGATTAGCTTGGGTAAAAAAACAGGGAAAATGGATAAGAATAAATAAAAAAGGCGAAAAAATATCGCTGTAAATACCTTTTCAAAGAGGTATTTTTTTGTATTTACTGCTTTGTTTCTTTATGATAGGATAAAATAATTATGAAACCGATACAACTATCGCCCAATTCTTTGAATTTATACTTAGAATGCCCGCATTGTTTTTGGTTAGATAAAAATTTAGGAATTAAAAGGCCGCCGCCATATCCTTATGCTTTAAACTCAGCAGTAGATGCGCTTTTAAAAGAAGAGTTTGACGCCTACAGGGCAAAAAATTTGCCGCACCCGATGTTAAAAGAAAACAACATAAAAGCCCATTTATTCAGCAACCAAAAATTGTTAAACCAGTGGCGCAATAATTTTGCGGGCATAAGATTTTTTGACCCGGATTTGCAGGCAACTTTATTCGGCGCGGTTGATGATGTTTTGGAATTTGACGATGGTAAAATAGCTCCGCTAGATTATAAATCAACTGGCAGTTCGGCGGCTAATGTTTATGACAGATTCCAGCTGCAATTAGACACTTATACATTTTTAATGGAAAAAAACGGATTCGGAACGCCGAGAAAAGGTTATTTAGCCTTTTATATAGTTGATAAAAGCAAAGGATTTATTGACCGGCTTCCGTTCCGCAAAGAAATGATAGAGATAGAAACAAATCCTTCAGATATTTATGAAATTTTTAAAGACGCTGTCCAAATTTTAAAACAGCCGACTCCGCCTGAACATAGCCAAGACTGCCAATTCGGCAAGTGGTTTAGGGGCGCAGCAGCTTATAAATTATGATAAAAATAAATATCAGCAGAACGTGGATAGTCGTAATAATTATTGTTTTAGCAGCAGCGGGATATTATATCGCAAGGTCATTTTTAAAGAGTCCTACAGAGGGTTTCGTTACAGAGAAATTATCTAAAGGACAAGTTTTGCAGGAGGTTTCAGAGACCGGAAGCGTTAAGGCAACAGAAAATATCAGTCTTGGTTTTAAAACCATAGGAAGAATCGCAAAAATAAACGCAGCTGTGGGGGACGCCGTTAAAAAAGGAGACGTACTGGCAGAATTAGACCCTAGCCAGACTTATTCACAACTGCAAAACGCCAGAGCCGCTTTAGAGCAAGCCAATACTGAATATAATAAGTTATTAAATGGTTTGACTCAGGAGGATATTAAGACTTATCAGGGAGCGGTGGATTCGGCAAAGCACGATTCAGAAAGCGCATACGACTCGGCACTCAACACTCTAAACGACGCTTATACAAAAATTTATAACGCCTATAACGTTGCGGTTTCAGCGCAAAGCAGTTATTTTTCATTAGTCGACCAGGAGGGGATCAAAGTTACGGAGAGCAGGAACAATATAAATAATTATTTAACTGACGCAAAATCATATTTAGACAAGGCAAAAAGCGCCCTTTTAAAGGAAGATATTGACAACGCTAATTCCCGCATGATTTTAAATCTTAATTACACATACCTTGCCTTAAAAATTATCAGAGACCAATGCGATTCGGGAGTTTATTATTCAAAAGTTTCTTCGACCGACAAAACATCTCTAGATGACCAAAAAACATATATCAACACCGCATTGACAAATGTTACAACAGCCCAGAATGACATATCCTCTTATAAAATAGCCCTGCAAAAAGCAGAGGATAATTTGAGTTTAAAAACTGCCGCTCCGAGAACAGAGGATATTGATATTTATCAGGCCAAGTCAAGACAAGCTGAGGCAAATGTTAATTTATATCAGAACCAGCTTTCAGATAGTTATTTAAGAGCGCCCATAGACGCCAAGATTACTAATGTAAATGCCAAAAGAGGAGAGGTGGTCTCAGCAAACGAGTCAGTGATTAATCTGCTTTCTTCAGAGCCATTCCAAATAAAAGTTGATATTTACGAGCAGGATATAGTCAATGTAAAACTAGACGATTCGGTAAGGATTGATTTGGTGGCTTTCCCAAAACAAACTTTTTATGGGAAGGTTTTATCAGTTGATCCAGGAGAAAAAATAATAGACAATGTTGTTTACTACGAGGTGACAATTGATTTTCCAGACCAGCCAGTTCTCGTAAAATCTGGCATGACCGCTGATATTATAATTGAAATGAATAAAAAAGATAATGTCTTAAGACTGCCTAAAAATGCGGCAGACAGGGTAGGCAACGAAGAAACAGTCCAGATTATAGAAAACGGAAAAATAGAAAACCGCAAAATTAAAACAGGACTTGAAGGCAACGATTATCTCGAGGTTCTATCTGGCTTGAGCGAAGGAGACGAGGTTATAATCGGAAAAAAGTAGCATGGAATCTTTAATAAAATTAGAAAATGTCGGCAAAACCTATAAGTTGGGAGAAACCCAGCTTTCAGTTTTAAAAGGCATAAATTTAGAGATAAAGCCGGGTTATTTTGTGACGATAATGGGGCCTTCTGGCTCTGGCAAATCAACCTTAATGTATCTTCTGGGCCTTTTAGATATGCCGTCAGAAGGCAAAATTTATTTAGACGGCCAGGATATTTCTGATTTTTCTGAAGACAAGCTGGCTGAACTGCGCGGAAGAAAAATTGGTTTTGTTTTTCAGCAATTTAATCTTTTGCAAAATCTTACAGCGTTAGAAAATGTGATGCTGCCGATGATTTTTCAGCAGGTGCCAGAAGATAAAAGAAAAGAAAAAGCAAAAAAACTTTTAGAATCAGTCAATCTTGGCCAAAGAATGAACCACAAACCTACTGAAATGTCAGGAGGAGAACAGCAGAGAATTGCCATTGCCAGGTCCTTGGCAAATGACCCGGAAATTTTAATTGCCGATGAGCCTACAGGAAATTTAGATTCTTCAACAGGCAAAATGGTAATGGAAATTTTAACGAAATTGCACAAAGAACAGAATAAAACAATTGTTGTGGTGACTCACGACCCGAACATTGCCCATTACTCCCAGAACGTAATCCACATTCAAGACGGCCAGATAGTTGCTAATCATTTTCAAGATAAAGAAATTTTATGGGCCTCATAAATTTTAACAATTTAAAAGAATATTTTAAGATTGCTTTCAAAACTATTGCCACGAGGCGCGTGCGGTCTTGGCTTACAACAATCGGGGTTGTTATAGGCGTGTTTTTAATTATTTCCTTGCTTTCTTTGTCAGAGGGATTAAAAGGCGCTGTTTTACAGCAATTGGGAAAAATAGGAAAAGATTTAATTACTGTTATGCCAGGAGACACAAGCAACATAATAGCTACGCTTCAGGGCGGCGGCAAGCTTACAGATGACGATATAAAAATAATTGAAAAGACAGAGGGAGTGGGAATTGTAGTGCCAATGAACTATACCGCTGTCACCGCAAGATATAAGGAAACGAAAAAAACAGTTTTATTTTATGGCAACGACTGGAAAAACGCTATGGATATTTACCAGAACGACATGGGCTGGAAAATAAACTTAGGGGAATGGCCGAAAGCAGGCAAAAACGAAGTAGTTATAGGCAGTTTAGTGGCAGAAGAAATATTCGGCGGTATAAAAATTGGCCAGGAGCTGGTTATTAACGGCAGAAGATTGAAGGTGGCTGGCATATTAGCTTCCTTAGGTTCAAAAGAAGACGACTCTATGGTGGGCATTGATTTGCCTCTTTTCAAATCAATTACAGGAGAAAGAAACGGGGCAAAAATGGCGTTTTTAAAAGTAGAGCCGGGATATGCGGCAGATGAAGTTGTAGAAAGCTTAAAAAATAATTTAGAAAAAAACAGGAAACGCATGATAGGCCAAGAGCCGAGCGATTCTTCATATACTGTTTTAACTGCTGAAAAAATAACAGACATCGTCGCAAACATAATGGGAGTGATTCAGGCGGTAATTATAGGGTTTGCCTCTATTGCGATTATTGTCGGAGGCATCGGAATTATGAATACGATGTACACCTCTGTTACCGAAAGAATTAAAGAGATTGGAATTATGAAGGCAATCGGGGCAAAAAACAGGACAATAACAACAATATTTTTAATTGAGTCTGGCATTTTCGGAATGCTTGGAGGGATTGGCGGCACACTGCTTGGCATTTTGCTTGCCAAAGGAATTGAAATATATTTTCAAGTCCACCCTCTTTTTTATCTTAAAGCCGATGTCAGCTTGGGGCTTATATTATTCAGCCTCGCTTTTTCTTTTTTAATCGGATGCGCCTCGGGATATTTTCCGGCAAGGGCGGCGGCAAAACTGAAACCCGTGGATGCATTGAGATACGAATAGATTATGGTAAAATAAAATAAGAAGATTATTAACTTTTTAAGAATATGAAATTAAATTCATCGGGGCAAGTTTCAAGATTGCTTTTAGTTTTAGCGATTATTGTTTTAGTTGCCGTAGTTATTACTTTCTTGGTTTTAAAAATGGCGGAAGCGCCGCCAAAACCAGCGTCGCCGCCAGAACAAACAGTGCCTCAGCCGGTTTATCTGCAGACCTTGGGCAGTATTACTTTTACTTTTGACAATGCTGTTAATTTAGGAAGCGTCCTAAGAGGGTCTGATGCTTTGAGAGAATTTTCTTGGCAAAAAGATTTAACTACAACAGAAAAGTTTGTTAAAGTGATAATAGGCGCGCAAAATATAGGCAAAGAAAATATACAAGAGAGGTCTTGGGACATAGGAAATATCATTGATTCTGAAGGCAGAATTTTTGTTCCCGTTGAGGGATATACTGTTTCTCCGTGGCTTGACGATCCAAACTTGTGCGGTACGCTCTTAAAGCCAGCTTTCCAGCCGACACCATGCTCGAAAATATACGAAGTTTCTAAAAAATCAACGGGATTGAAAGTATCTGTTATTGCTGGAAAGGATAACACTGCAAATAATTTTTCTTCTGGAAAAATTGACGAATCATTAATCGATTTAATATTTAGATAGTAAAATATAAAGATGCAAGATAAAAAAGACCTGCCTGCGCAGGCAGGAGAAATAAAAGTTCCGGACAAAGAAATTTCGGCCTCAGAACAGCGCCGGCATTTTCAAATGGAAGGGGAGAGGGCAGTTGAAAAGAAGGAAGTTTCACCTGATGAAAAAATTATTGCAGACGAGCTGAGAAGAGAAATAGAAATAATGGAAGTAGAGCCCGGGCTTAAAGAAGAAGCGAAAAAGAAAGCTCAGCAAATTGATTTTTTGGCGGGCCAGGATAAAATTGAACATTTATTAGCCATTGCCAGAGAAAAGGGGCTTGTTTTTGCCATAAAAACCGCAAAAGAAATGAAAGACCCGTATATTTTGGATATTCTGCATGACGTTTTGGCAAGAGAAGGATATTACAAAAGATTTATAAAGTAAAATATTTTATGTCTTTTATCATTCCTGCTTTAATTTTTCTTTTTTTGCTGATAGCGCTGGCTTTTATTATTGCCTTAAAAGCTGAAACAAATGAAAGAAATTCTGTTTTTGGAGGATTGGAAATGGTTTTATTTTTAGTGACTATGCCAAAACACTCTCCTAAAAAAGAAGGAGAAGCGCAGAAAGAAGAAAAAATGATAATTTCCCAAATGGAGCAGGTTTTCGCTAATTTTTTATATTTTAAAAAACCAAAATTGTTTCAAAAGTCGCCTTGCGCGGCTTTTGAAATTGCTTCTCAAATAGGAAGCTCGGACATTTCTTTTTATGCGGCGGTTCCAAAATATTTGGAATCTGTTTTCGAAAAATATGTGCAGGGCGTTTATCCGTCAGCTGTGGTAGATAAAGTTCCGCAGGATTATACTATTTTTGAGCCGCAAGGCGTAACAGCCGCCGCCTATTTAAAACTATCGGAAAACTTTTTGTTTCCCATAAGTACGTATCAGGTTTTAGAAAAAGACCCTTTGTCTTTAATAACTAATAATTTAAGCAAAATTTCAGCAGGCGAAGGAGCGGCGGTGCAGGTGATAATAAGGCCTTTATCAAAATTAAATTTGAGAAAAAAAGGAGAGAAGGCTTTAAAAAAAATAAGGGAAGGTAAGCCAGCGGCCTCAGCTGCCGCCCAAGCTCTCCAGCCAGCAGTAATGGATTTTTTTGAAGATATGTTTTTGAGCCCTAAAAACCCGAAGAAAAAAGAATTTGAGTCAGAAAATAAAAAAGAGCAGGGCATTGACCAGAAAAATTACGATGCCATCCAGTCAAAAATACAAAAACAGCCCTTCCAAGTCAATATAAGGGTTGTAGCTTCAGCCCAGACGCAAAGCAGGGCAGAGGAAATACTTAATCACTTAATATCAGCCTTCAGCCAGTTTTCAATGTCGGCAATGAATAGCTTAGAGCCCAAAGAAGTTTATAAAAGAAAATTAAGAAAGCTCATTTACGATTTCAGCTTCAGGAATTTTGACGAAAACCAGGCAAGCGTTTTAAATTTAGAAGAATTAGCGTCAATTTATCATTTCCCGACCCATTATATTGAAACTCCCTATATTAAAGCTGCAAAATCAGGCGTGGCAGCTCCGCCGTCAGAATTACCAGATAAAGGCGTCAATCTGATAGGCAAGGTCTTATTCAGAGGCGAAGAAAAGAAAGTTTATTTTGCTTCAAGAGACGACAGAAGGCGGCACTTTTATATTATCGGGCAGACTGGCGTGGGCAAAAGCTCTCTGCTTGTAGAAATGATCCGCCAGGATATTGAAAACGGGGAAGGGGTGGCAGTTATCGATCCCCACGGGGAATTAATTGAAGACACATTAGCTAATATTCCCAAAAACAGAGCAGAGGACGTTGTTTTATTTGAGCCCTTTGATTTAGAAAGGCCGGCTGGATTGAACATGTTAGAGTACGATACGCCAGAGCAAAAATATTTTGCCGTGCAGGAAATGATTGCCATTTTTTATAAATTATTTC
>CAZGLJ010000031.1:0-6957 GCA_964526025.1 uncultured Candidatus Saccharibacteria bacterium
ATTTACGCGTTAGAGGAAAGGCGCCTGTATACGACTACAAATAAGAAAATCAGCACGAGCCCGACAAAAATCCATAAATACCATCGTTTTAAAAAATCAATTATTCCAGAACCAGCTTCTGGCGATGAAACTGCGGCAACAGATCCGCTGGGATTAAAATTAAGCGTAATAGCGTCTGCCAGCGCAACTCCCCCGACTTTAACCGTAGCTACAGCTTGTTTTTGCTCTCTTACATCAAATAACTGTGTCCTGCCTTCAAAGGTTATAGATTTTGACGCGCCAACTGCCAAAGAGCCGATATTAATTCCAGAAACCATATCACCTGAAACAGGAATATCGTTAACCTTTAAATTTCCCAAAAAAGAAATTTCGCTCGGAATATTAGTCAAAACACTTACATTATTAGCCTCAGAGCCAGAATTATTGTTTACAGTAATCATAAAATAAATGCTGCTGTTCTGGGTTGCCTCAACGGTTTTGTCCCATTGGTTAGATAATGCATCCTTTTTAGCGACAAATGAAACAGATAAATTAGCCGGAACTACTGGCTGCACCGGTGGGCAGTAAGTATTATAATCTGCAGAGCCTAAAGCGCAGCTAGAGCCGTCGCATTTTAATGTATTTAAACATTTAGAACCCGCGCAGCTGTCGGTTGTGCAGATGTTAGCGTCCTGACAATTTTTATATAGACCATTGATTGCTCCCAACGAATCATACCAATACAAATCATTATTAGAGCAAGCTATTTTATATTGGGCTATATATGGATTTGGAGCTGGATTATATTTTAAAACACACTGGCCGTATTGGCAGGTTTGGTTAAAATTAGCGCAATCCTGGTATAAGTCCTGCCTATTAGAACAGGAGTCAAACCAATAAATAGCTGAACCTGCGCAATCTCTGTAAGCGTGATAGTTGCAAGGAGAAGAATAATTATACTGAGCCAAAGCAAAAGTGGCCGCGGACAGAACCGCTAAAACTGCAAACAAAAATATAGATAACTTTGTTATGCTTTTCATGATTATTTACCTTACTATTATATAAAAAAAAGTCAACTTTAACCCAATAAACGAATTGCTACCCCTATAATCGCGAGCACAATTCCAATAATCCAAAAACGCATTGTTACTTTATAAGACGGCCAGCCTAAAGCCTCAAAGTGGTGATGAATCGGCGTTGAAAGAAAAACTTTCTTCTTCCGGAATTTTTTAGATAAAAGCTGAATTATCACAGACAAAACTTCCACCACTAAAAGTCCGGCAATTATTGGCAAAACATAAACAGAATCAGTCAAAAATGCAACAACTGCCAAAACCGTAGTAAGGCCAAGCATTCCTGTTTCTCCCATATAAAATCTGGCTGGCGGAATGTTAAACCATAAAAAAGCGAACAGTGTTCCGACAATAACCGCGCAGAATGCTGCTAAATCAATTTTTCCTTGAGAAAAAGCGATAATTGTAAAGGCGCCAAAAATTGAGGCAAAAGTTCCGCCTGCCAAGCCATCTAATCCGTCAATAACTCCGCCGGACCAGCAGGCTGTCATAACTAAAATAAATAAAGGAATATACCAAAGCCCGATTGAAACATCTCCAAAAAATGGAATATAAACGACATCCCATCCCAACTTTTGGTAAAACCATAAGCTTGCAATTAAACCGATTAAAACTACAACAAAAAGGCGTTTTTTCAAAGACAAGCCGCCGCCAATGTATTTGCCCTTGCCAGAAACCTGCAGAACATCGTCAGCAAGCCCGAGAATTGACGCAGCTACTAAAGTGAAAAGTGTCAGCCATGTCTGGCTTCTCGATAAAAAATTAAAAGTTGCCAACGGGGTGTCCGGAAAAATTAAAGAAATTAGAAAAAAGAAAAAAGCCAGCGTTAAAATCGTAACCCAGATTAATAGTCCGCCCATGCGAGGAGTGCCGACTTCCTTTTCTCTGTGTAATCCATTAAAAACAACCGCATCTTCTCCTGTGATTGTTTTTTGCCTGGCTGACTTTTTCCAAAGCTTATGTTTGTATAAAAAATTCGTCAGCAGCGGACACCACAAAATAGCAATGACCGAAGCCGCCGAGGCAAGCCCGAATATTTTAATTACGCTAAAAGTTAAGGCTGTCATTGATTTGTCAGATTGATTAATTTTTTCATTTCTGAAAACCTGTCATCAGCTCCCAAGATTATATAAATTAAATAATCATCGCCTTTCGGATTGTATACCACTAAAAGCAAACAGCCCTTTGCGTCTGTGGTAAAACCGGTCTTGCCTCCAATTATTTCTGGAATTTCGCCTAAAAGCTGATTGGTATTTATTATTTTGCCGAAATTCGGTACATCATATTCTTTTGTTCTACTGATTTGGGCAATTTCAGGATAATTTTTTAATATATACTTTGCAAGCCCTGTTAAATCCTCTGCTGTAGAAACATTCTCAGACGATAAGCCTGTGGGATCGGCATAAAAAGTGTTTTTTAATCCCAGTTCTTTTGCTCTCTGGTTCATTAAAGCAACAAATTCTTTTTCGCCGACCTGTTCAGACAAAGCATACGCTGCCTTGTTGCTTGATTCTATAAGCATTATATATAAAAGGTCTGCTGTTGAAAAAACATCTCCTAATTTTAAGTCCGTTTTCATCGCCTGCTGTAAATCGGCCTCTTTGCTTATTGTTATTTTTTTTAATAAATCATAGTTATTCAAAGAAATAACAGCTGTCATTAATTTTGTTAAACTTGCTATTGGCAATTTTAATTCACTATTCTTTTCAAAAATAATTTTATCGGTGTGCCCTTCGGGTCCTGAAAGATCGCTTTCTAAAACAATCGCTGATTCTGCGTTTATTTCTGATTCTAAATTTTCTAAATCCTCCTGTGGCAGCAGAATATTTTGGCTGTCGCTTATGCTGTTATTTGATGCGCCTTCAGAAATACTGCCTATAAAGAACACCCGCAGGCCGGAAATAAAAAAACCGAAAAATAAAATAAAAATAAAAGATAGAAAAATACCTTTGATTATTGTGCGTCTTGAATTCATGTTTTTTTATTTTTCGTAGCCGAACTGACTTTTATATTCAATTCTTTCAGTTGTTTTTTATCCACCTCAGACGGAGCTGACATCATAAAATCCCTTCCGTCCCCGGTTTTAGGGAAAGCAATAACCTCCCTGATGTTCGGCTCATTCTGCAAAATAGAAACTATTCTATCAATACCCGGAGCAATTCCGCCGTGCGGCGGAGCGCCGAACTCGAACGCTTTTAATATGTGGCCGAAATTTTCCTGAATTTTTTCTTTTTTATATCCCATTATTTCAAAAACTTTTTCCAAAGCTTCTGGGGTATGGTTTCTTATGCTCCCCCCGCCGATTTCAGAGCCGTTTAAAACTATATCATACTGGCTAGCCAAGATATTTTCTATATTTTTCTTTTTTAACAAGTCCTCCATAAATTCCGGTTTAGGAGCTGAAAAAGGATTATGTGTAAAAGTCCACTTGCCCTCGTCGTTTTTTTCAAAAAACGGAAAATCAATGACCCAGCAGAACGCCAGCAAATTGGGGTCTGACTTATTTTTTTTTACATCCGGCCTGTCGGTTTTATATTTTTCCATTGCTTCTTTATAAGATATTCTTGGAAAGGGCGTTTCCTGTATTTTCTTTTCAGGATAAAGGGTTTTCACAAGCGTGATGAACATTCTTTCAGTTAGCTCCATCACATCCTCCCTTTCAACAAAACTCATTTCCAAATCAAGCTGGGTAAATTCCGGCTGCCTGTCCCCCCTCGGGTCTTCGTCCCTAAAACATTTTGGAATCTGGTAATATTTTTCAAGACCAGCGACCATTAGAAGCTGTTTATATTGCTGAGGCGACTGCGGCAATGCATAAAATTTTCCGGGATTTAATCTAGAAGGAACTATGTAGTCCCTGGCGCCTTCAGGGGTTGATTTTGTCAAAATAGGAGTCTCAATTTCAATAAATCCCTCTTTGTCTAAAAACTCGCGCATAAATTTTATCACTTTATGTCGCACAATAAGATTGTTTTTAAGCCTCTCGCGCCTTAAATCCAGGTACCTATAATTCATTCTTGTTTCTTCTGAAATATCGTATCCTGAATCTTCAATAGAAAACGGCAAGGTTTCTGCTTCAGACAAAACATTTAATTCATCAACTGGCATTTCAACCTGGCCCGTTTCAATTTTTGGGTTTATCATATTTTCCGGCCTTTTTACAATTTGGCCTTTAACTTCTATCACCCACTCTGGCCTTAAAGCCTCGGCTCTTTCGTAAACTTCTTTATTTGAGGGGATAAAAACTAACTGCAAAATCCCGCTCCTGTCTCGCAGGTCAATAAAAAGTATTTTTCCGTGGGCTCTTCTTACATTAACCCAGCCTGAAACTTTTACTTTTTCTCCAATATGTTTTGCTGTATCTGAAATTGAAAATCTAGACATATCTATTTTTTAAATTTTATTTTTACGAATTTCCTGCTGCCGACTTTTATTATTATTCCGTCCTCTATACTAATAGGCTTCTTCCAACCAACAATTTTCTCCTTTTTATCTCCAATCTGTATTTCCACTCCCCCACCTTCAATTAGTCTTTTCGCCTCATTTTTTGACGAAGCTAATTTCGTATCAAACAATAAATCTAAAACAAAATAATTATTTTTATCTGTTTGAAAAACAGGGATATCTATTGGCAATTCTTTATCGCGAAAAACTTTATTAAATTCTTCTTCTGCGTCTTCGGCTACTTTCTCTCCGTGATACATTTTTACAATTTCTTTAGCTAATCTTGCTTTAATATTGCGCGGGTTATCAGAAGAATTTTTAATTTTAGTGATTTCTTCTTGAGACAAGCGGGTTGCCAGCTCAAAATATTCGTTGATCAAATCATCTTTCATTGACATTACTTTTCCGTACATATTTTTTGGTTCATCAACGATTGTTATAATATTGCCCCAACTTGTGGACATTTTTCTGCCATCTAAGCCGTTCAACATTTTTAAAGTTATTATGTCTTGTTGCGGCTGATTAAAATTTTTCTGTATCTCCCTGCCTGCTTGCAAATTAAAAAGCTGATCAGAGCCGCCTGTTTCAACATCGGCCCGAACTTGCACAGAGTCATATCCTTGAAACAATGGGTAGTCTAATTCGTGCAAACCTATTGGTTTTTGTCCCTCCCATCTTTCTTTAAAGTTTCTTCTTTGTATTGTTTGTTGGGCGGTAAAGAGCATCTGCAAAGAAACGAACTCTTTTATTTTCATTTTTTTAAACCACTCTGAGTTGTATCGCAGCTCAATCTTTCTCATATCTAAAATTTTTCCGATTTGTTTTGTGTAATCTCTCATATTTTCTTTTATTTCTTTTTCTGTTAATGGTTTTCTCATTGCCTGTTTATCTGAAGCGTCTCCAATCTGGGCTGTAAAATCGCCGATTATTAAAACTATTTTATGTCCCAAATCCTGAAAATCTTTTAATTTCCAAAACTGAAAAGCCCGACCTATGTGTATTTTAGGACCTGTAGGGTCAATGCCGTGCTTAATCCTTAATTGTCTGCCCGACTGCAATTTTTTAAGCAAACTCTCTTTTTCAAAAATTTCGTCCACTCCTCTGCTTAATATTTCCTTTATTTTTTTAGAATCGGTATTTATCATATTCATTTTTCTTAAAACATTATTTGATTATAATTACAAATGAAGGAAAAGTAAATAAAGCAAGCGGTGAATTATTAAATTGACATTGTTTTTGAAAAATGATAATATTAAATATTGAACCTTTAAAATCTACTTTTCCAGAAAGGAGGGAGAAAGGTAGAAGACCTAAAACAAAGAAAAGGCGCTTGTTGCGTTTTACACAGAACGAGAACATGACACGGAAAGGACAAGTCTCATGCGACCTGTTAATCGAGCCAGCGGCAACGGTCAGAAGACCGGCGAAGAGGAAAAAAAGGTCTCCTTCAATATGCTGGAATCACGTATCCAGCACCACCTGAAATACAGGGCACCGAATCCGAACTTCCTTAACAACACGGAGGTCGAGGCCTTCTTGTCGGAATTTCGGGAATCGTTCCCCGAGCTCGACTTTGCCATTGACGTCGCAGTGATGCGCCGTCTCATGAAATCTGCCGTCCAGGAACGGCAAAAGGCCAAGACGGCAAGGATAAAACGGCGCCAATTGGTGCCAGCGTAACTCTTCCACGAATCCAACCCTTCAAAGAGCCGCAGCAATTCGCTACGGCTCTGTTTTTTTTTGATTTCCGCGGAAAATCAGCCTTACTTAAAACTTGTCAGCAAGCTTATAAATATCGCCCGCGCCCATGATTATCAAAACGTCTCCGGTTTTTATGTTTTCTTTTATATATTTTTCTATTTTTTGTACTGGCAAATAAATTACATTTTTTTTTCTTATCTTTTTCACCAGTTTTTCGGCGCTCACTCCGGCATTGATTTTTTTTGTTTCCCTGCCGGCTACATCATAAATATCAGTGATTATTATTTCATCAATTGGAGCAGACCTAAAAACCTTTACAAAATCATTAAACAAATAATAAGTCCTTTGGCGTTGGTGGGGCTGAAAAACGCACCATATCTTTTTATTTGGATATTTTTCCCTGGCTGCCTTTAACGTGGCTGAAATCTCATTTGGATGATGGCCATAATCGCTGATAATTTTAAATTTTAAATTTTTAATTTTTAATTCCTCAAAGCGCCGCCATGTTCCTCTAAATTCAGACAACGCTTTAAAAGAAACTTTATCAGGAATTCCTAAAATTCTCGCTGCCTCCAAAGCAGCTAATGCGTTTGAAACATTATGTAGTCCAGAAACTTTTAGAATGTTTTTTATTTTCTGGGCTTCTTTTTGTTTTACAGAATAGCCAATCGCTTTGAATTTCGACTTGCCAAATTTTAACGGATATTTATCATTTTTATTAAAAACTAAAAATCCGTCGGCGGGAAGCCGCATAACAAAA
>CAZGLJ010000032.1:0-6322 GCA_964526025.1 uncultured Candidatus Saccharibacteria bacterium
TTGCGCGCGCACAGAAAAAGAAACTTATAAAAATAAATATTCATAATTTAAGAAAGTGGACAAACGACGCCCACAAAACAGTTGATGACAGGCCGTTTGGCGGGGGATTGGGAATGGTTTTAAAAGTAGAGCCGATTTATAAAGCAGTAAAACAGATTAAAAAAAATAATAAGAAAGCCAAGGTTATATTATTTACTCCGCGCGGGAAAAAATTCAACCAGAAATTAGCTTTTCAGTTGTCAAAATTAGATCAGCTCATTTTTATCTGCGGAAGATACGAAGGCGTTGACGAAAGAGTGGCGAAAAATATTGCAGATATGGAGTTATCAATAGGGGATTACGATTTAATGGGAGGCGAACTTCCAGCAATGGTGGTCGTAGAAACAATTTCAAGATTAATTCCCGGAGTTTTAGGAAAACCCCAATTACTAAAAGAAAGAATTACAAAGCACGGCGGATTTTTAGAATACGCGCAATATACAAGACCTGAAATTTTTGAACCCCAAAAAGGCAAAAAATGGAAAGTCCCGAATGTTTTGTTATCCGGCGACCACAAAAAAATTGAGGAATGGAAAAAATCCCATTCAAAAATCATTGAAAAGTAATAATTTTTGTGGTATAAATTTACGTGTGGGGGCGTGTGGCTGAGCAGCAAAGGCACAAGACTGTAAATCTTGCGGGTTCTACCCTTCGCAGGTGCAAGTCCTGCCGCGCCCACATTAGCCGATGTAGCTCAGTTAGCAGAGCACATTCTTGGTAAGAATGAGGTCCGCAGTGCAAATCTGCGCATCGGCTCACATTATTATTAAAAATTAAAAATTGGAAATTAAAAATTAATTATTATGCCAGCAAAAAAACCATTCATAAAATTAGCGTGCAGTGTTTGCAAGAGAGTAAATTATTTTACAAAGAAAACAAAAAAATCAGCTGAAAAAAAATTGGAGCTAAAAAAATTCTGCAATACCTGTAAGAAACACACCCTGCACAAGGAGGGTCGCAAGTGAGCAGGTGACAGAATAAGAAACTCGTTGCGTAATAAAGAGGTTGTTCGGGAGAATGACCCTTTTAGCTACCTTGATAGAGTGTGCCAGAACAACCCCAGAACAGCCAGAATAATTTGCAATTTAATATATTTTGTGGCATAGTATATTAGTATTTGAACCTTGAAAAATCCAATAAGGAGCACATAACATGTGTAATTTGATTGTTTTGACAGGATTGGACGGTTCTGGGACGACTTCAGTGGCAGAAAAACTGCATAAGCTTGATGCGGGATCGGCCCTTTTGAATGGAATTAACGAACCGTATTCTACTGTTCGCGAAGCGATTGACCACGTAACAAGAGTTGACTCGCCGACGGCCCATTATCTTTTCTACCTTTCTGCAAACGTCCACGCATCTTTTTTGATTGAAAATGCATTGAAGTCCAGAAATGTTTACTGTGTGCGTCATCTGATAGACACAGTTGTTTCTCATCGTGTTTCCGGGTTGAATGTTGACCTGGTATACGAAACTGATTCGTATAAAATCCGTAAACCAAATCTCATCGTTTTTCTTAGCGTTGAGGAGGCGTTACGCCAGGAACGCTTGGAAAAAAGAGGTAAGAGCTATTTGGATAGGACGCTGGACAATGATTCTTTCAGGGATAAGTTCCTGAAAGAATTTAAGTCGTTTTCCGGACATTTTAAAACAGTAAATGTTTCAGGAAAAACCGTCTTGCAGATAGCCGAAGAAATCAGAACTCTTATGAATTTTCTATAAGGAGGAAAGTATGGAATACTATATTTCGAGAGCGGGTTTTGCAAATCTTCAACAGAAAAAGAAAAAGATTCTTGAAACAATAGAATTTCGCCAGCAGCAGATAGGTGCGTCGGTAAAATTGGACAATGATCTTCGGGAAAATCCGGAGTTTATCAGTCTGAGAACGGAATTGACGTATGTTTTGCCTCGCAGATTGAGTGAGATTGAACAAGTTTTGGGATTTTGCCGGATTATCGAGGAGATGAGTGGTCTTAAAGATTCTGAATTTGATAAGGTTCAACTCGGTGCGCGAGTCGGCATTCTTTACGAAGACGGCACCACAGTAACTTATCTTATCCTAGGCTACGAAGAAACCGATATAGACAACGATATCATTTCCTACCTTTCTCCGATAGCCCAAAGTTTATTGGGGAAAGGTGTTGGAGATTATGCCGAGATAAACACGCCCGGTGGCGTAATAAGGGTAAAAATTACCAGTGTTGAGAGAGGGCTTTGAAAGGAGAATTACCATGAAAGTAAACAATGTAGCGGTTCTTGTTTCGGAAGGTTCTGTAAATAATGTTTTAGGGGAAGATTTGCAACTGCGCCAGTTTTTGGCGAATGCTTTTAGGGCTTTGCCAAAAGAACTGTTTATTAACCTCAGACATTTGCAACCCCAGGTGGGCTGTTTAAATTCCTGCGGCTTTTGCAGCCAGGAAGCAATAGGCGGAGTCTGGCAATTGAGCCAGCGTGCATTGAAAAATGTTTTTTCAGCGATGAAAACGGTGGCGCTTGAGATTGCCAGCGAATACATGTCGTTGAGTGGAAAACCCTATCTTCCAATATTTTCTTTATCCGACGAAGGTGTTTTGGAATCCGGTTTCAGGATGCCGGATTCCGGTCTTGTGGCTTACGGAAGATTAGCCCACAGGCCGGGTGTCATATATCCTTATCTGGATAATGACATCGCTTCCTATCCACACCTGCTTGATTACTTGAAGTATTCACGGGACGATCTGGGCGTTAAAGTACGTCTTTCTACCGTGGGATACAGTAGACATAATAAGGCGTTGCAGGAAATGCACGAGGCAATAAACAGGGAGTGCCTTGACGCGATAGGTGGCGTGAGGCTTTCCATCACCACTTATACTCTTGGATGGACAAAACACGGGGAGAAGTCAGGACTGACTTCCCGTGAGGAGTTTGTCCAAGACCTTGTTAATTTCCTGAGGACTTACAGGTCTGCGGTTAATTATCTGGGAACTGGAGATAGGGCTGCTTCAGCAGAATTCAAATTTCCTCCGCTGGTTGTAGCAACAAGTGTGGAGGACGACTTGATTGCTGGCCGCCATGTGATCCACGCCGGGCCGTACCTGCTCATAAGCAGGTCAGTTTTTGACAAGACTCCGGGTTTCTCTTTCGCAAGAATAAAAAGCGAAAAGCGGCATGCTATCTTCATCGATGCAATTCCGAGGATATACACGGTTGTGGTTTCCGAAGAATTGCGTGTTGCAGACTGGAGAAATGTCGCACAGAAGATTGTTTCAGGCAACGGAAATAATCTGTCTGAAATTCTTTCGAAATATATTGTAAGGCAATCCAAGCTTTATCTGTTTGAAAACGAAGAGGGCATTTATTACGGATTGGATCCGGAAATGACTGAACAGGGGTTCGCTGCAAAGCAGTTTTATCCCATCACGGAAAGGCGTTCTGTCTCAGGCTATATTGATTCAGAGCGGTATTTCCTGAACGCTCTAGTCAAGGTAAAGATTGCTAACTGTGTAGGAAGAAGGGATTCGTTTTCGGATGCTGCTTGGAGCGATGCTGACCGCGTGATTGCCATGTTAACGGATCAGGCGGGTTTGTTTGAAAAGATAGATTCGTCTGCCGCATCGCATATCGCGGAAAACATTTTACCTCTTGTTGAGGGATACCGGCGGGCACTTGAACTTGCTGGCTATTCGTCAGTGTATTTTTTTGACAGAGGATTCACTGTTGACACCGGCGAGATTTGTAATCTCGGGCGGGTATACTCTGAATACAAAGGGCTGACTTCGCGCAGGGATTCAGTGGTTACGCCACAGCATGAAAGGGTATATGGTTTTAATAGTTCGTTGATAGCCGAAGGAACTACTTGGCGTATATCCGTGTCCCCGATGAGCAGAACTGATACCAGAACGGCTGGAAAAAGAAGTATTGCAACGCCAGTCGCATCGCTGCTTATTGAGGAATTTAGTTTAAGCAAACTTGCATCTCCTGAAGGTGAGGTTTTAAGGCGCTGGTTTGTTCCCTTAAGACAGGATGACATCGAGCACATCGATGCTTCATTGCAGAAAATAGGTTTCCTTGTCCCCGGAAGGGTTCAATGAAATCATGGCTTGCATTTCTATGCGAGCCTTTTTATTTTTCCCAAAAATGATATATTGGAAATATGAATACAGAATACGAAGCAAAATTTATAAATATAGACAAAGATTCAATTAGGAAGACATTAAAGAATGTTGGAGCTGAACTAATAAAACCGGAATTTCTCCAAAAAAGAATTGTTTTTGATTTGCCCAAAGGACAAAACAGAGATAGGGCTTGGGTGAGAGTGAGAGACGAATGTGACAAGATAACAATGAGTTTCAAATCAGTAACTGGAGATAAGATAAATCACCAAAAAGAAATCTGCATAGAGATTAATGACTTCTCGCAGGCGGAAAAATTTTTAATATCAACCGGATGCAAAGAAAAATCCTATATTGAAAATAAGAGAGAATTATGGAAATTGGGAGATGTTGAGATAACGATAGATGAGTGGCCATTTTTAGATCCGTTTCTTGAGATTGAAGGCAAATCTGAAGAAGCGATAAGGTCTACCTCCCAAAAATTGGGATTTGATTATTCAAAAGCGATATTTGGGGCGACAGATATTATTGCACAAAAGAAATATGGACTTTCTTTGGACGAAATAAATAAAATTCCAAAAATTGTTTTTGATATGGAAAATCCATTCTTAAAAAAGGATTAAAATTTATGCCAGCAAAAAAACCATTCATAAAATTACAGTGCAGTATTTGCAAGAGAGTAAATTATTTTACAAAGAAAACAAAAAAATCAGCTGAAAAAAAATTGGAGCTAAAAAAATTCTGCAATACCTGTAAGAAACACACCCTGCACAAGGAGGCGAAACGTTAATTTTATTGCCTGCCTGCCGGCAGGCAGGCGCGACAGAAAACCCGAGACAAAACTCGGGCTTTTCGTTTGGTATATTGACCGCTTATTTATTGGGTATAGAATAAAGTAATATAAGTAAATAATTAAAAAAATGGAAAAATTAAACAAAAAAGTTTTAATCGTAGAAGACGAGGATAATTTTTTCTTGCCGCTTCAGAAAGTTTTTTCTGACGCGGGATTTGACGTGGCCTCTGCAAAGAACGGGGAGGAGGGTTTGGCTGTTGCAGAAAAAGAAAAGCCGGATATAATAATTTTAGATATTTTACTGCCAACCGAAACGGATGGCATAGACGGCATAGAGGTGGCAAAAAAATTAAAAGAATCTGGCAACACGGCTCCGATTATATTTTTAACCAACTTAAAGGATGCAACCCATATTGCCAGCGCCATGGAATTAGGCAGGCATGATTCTGATTACATTGTAAAAAGCGAGATGAGTTTGGAAGACATAGTCAACAGGGCAAAAACCAAACTGGGAATAAAATAATGAGGGGAGCTGAACCGATTTTTATAGATAAAAATTCAAACATCGGAGTTTTAATGCTCCATGGTTTTAGCAGCACCCCCGATGAATTCAGGGAATTGAGTCTTTATTTGGCTGACAAGGGATTTACTGTATCTGCTCCACTTGTGGCCGGCCACGGAACTTTGCCATGCGATTTGATGAAAACTACCTCGCGCGACTGGACGCAGTCAGTAAAAAATGCTTATCTTAAAATAAAAGAGAAATCTAAAAATATTTTTATTATAGGAAATTCATTTGGCTCGAACTTGGCTCTATGGCTGGCAAAAGAAGCGCATAACGAACCAGTGGGAATTATTACTTTGGGCGCGCCGATTTTTTTGAGATCCCACAGGTTTATAGTTTGCCGCTTGTATTCATACGGATTTTTAAAAAAATATTATCGCAAACCCCCTCGGCTTTACAGGACAGATTTTACCGATATGTTAGACGAGGTGACATATCCTAAAATACCCGCAAAGAGCCTTCGGGAATTTTTATATTTTATAAAAAATGAGACTAAGCCCAATTTAGAAAAAATAAAAGTTCCGGCTTTGGTGGTGCATTCTGACTCGGACCGCGTTATAAATCCCAAAAGCGCCACGTATATTTACGAACATTTGGGCTCTCCTTTAAAAAGGCTGTATTGGTTTTCCAGCCACTTTCACACAGCCACCGCAGACGAACACAGGTCAGAGCTTTTTGAAAAAATTTATAATTTTATTAACGAAGTTATTAAAAACAATCACGTTAATAATAACCATGTATAAAGCAATTCCCGAGCTTTTTTTTGAGACCGTTAAAAAATATTCCAACAAACCCGCCCTTTTATATAAAAAAGAGGGCGTTTATTTTCCCGTC
>CAZGLJ010000033.1:0-6245 GCA_964526025.1 uncultured Candidatus Saccharibacteria bacterium
TTTTTATTTATTTATTAATTAATATTATTTTTTTAAAACTATTATTATCTTATTATATTATTTTAAATAAGTCAACCCTTATTTTACCACTTTTCTTAAAATTCCGCAAATCACTGGCGTTTTCCGTCAACAATCTCTTGCGCGATATTTGTTGGCACTTGCTCATAGCGGTCAAATTCCATTGTAAAACTGGCTCTGCCTTCTGTTAATGAACGAATAGATGTTGCATATCCGAATGTTTCTGATAATGGAACTGACGCGTCTATAACTTTCATTCCAACTCTTTCTGAGGTCTCTTCAATTTTTCCTCTTCTTGAGCTTAGGTCAGAAATAACTTGCCCAAAAAAATCTTCTGGAGTAATAACTTCCATTTTCATTACCGGCTCTAAAATAACAGGCTTTGCCCTTTTAGCAGCTGATTGGAAAGCCATGGAACCCGCAATTTTAAAAGCGAATTCAGAAGAGTCCACTTCGTGGAAGCTTCCATCAAACAAAGTAACCTCAACATCCACCATCGGATAGCCGGCGACAATTCCTTTATCCATTGCTTCTTTAACGCCTTTTTCAACAGGAGCAATAAATTCTTTTGGAATTGTTACTCCTTTAATTTCATCAATAAATTCAAAGCCAGCTCCCCTCTTTTTTGGTTTGACTTTTAATAATACGTGCCCGTATTGGCCCCTGCCACCAGACTGCCTGACATATTTTTCTTCGCCCTCAGCCTCTCCATTAATTGTTTCTTTATAAGCTACCTGCGGCCTTCCGTAATTTGCTTCAACTTTAAATTCTCTTTTTAATCTATCTGCAATAATGTCTAAATGCAGTTCTCCCATGCCAGAAATAATTGTCTCTCCGGTTTCAATGTCTTCTTTAATCCTAAAAGTCGGGTCTTCTTCAGTAAGTTTTCTAATAGACATAATAAGCTTTTCCTGGTCAGCTTTAGTTTTCGGCTCAACACGGATTCCGATAACTGGCTCCGGAAACACAATTTTTTCTAAAATAACCGGAGCTTCTTTTGAGCATAAAGTATTCCCCGTGCTGGTATTTTTTAATCCAACCGTAGCTCCAATTTCCCCAGCGTACAAAACATCTAATTCCTGCCTTAAATCAGCATGCATTCTTAAAATTCTAGAAATTCTTTCCTGCTCGCCGGTATTTGCATTCAAAACATAAGAGCCTTTGTTTAAAACTCCAGAATAGATTCTAAAATAAGTTAAGGTTCCCACATACGGATCTGTGGCAATTTTAAAAACCAAAGCTGAAAACGGCTCGTCGTCTGATGCTTTTTTTTCTACTACGGCTCCGGTATTTGAATCAGTTCCTTTCTGCGCAGGCACATCCAATGGCGAAGGCAAAAGCTCGACAACTGCGTCCAAAATTGGCTGGACCCCTTTATTTTTTAAAGCAGAACCGCAAAAAACAGGCACTAATTTATAATTTAAAACTGATTTTCTTAAAACATTTTTAATTTCAGCAACAGAGATTTCTTTCCCCTCCAAGAACTTTCCTGTTAAAACATCATCTTCACCTGCAATCTTTTCAATCATTTTTTTGTGCCAAATTTCTGCCTCATGTTTGAAATCTTCTGGAATTTCCTTTTCAACAACTTCAATTCCCTTATCACCTTCAAAGTAAAGGGCTTTCATTTTCATCAAATCAATTACTCCTGCTAATTTTTCCTCCAATCCCATTGGAAGCGAAACCGCAACTGCATTTGGAGTCAATTTGTTTAAAATTGATTTAAAACTTTTTTCAAAAGAAGCTCCCATTCTGTCTAATTTGTTTATAAAACAAATTCTTGGAACAGAATATTTGTCTGCCTGCCTCCACACTGTTTCTGATTGCGGTTCAACTCCGGCAACTCCGTCAAAAACAACAACTGCTCCGTCCAAAACCCTCAAAGACCTCTGCACTTCAGCAGTAAAATCAATATGGCCTGGAGTATCAATTAAGTTTATCTGGTGATTTCTCCAATACATGGTTGTGGCGGCTGATGTGATTGTAATTCCCCTTTCTCTTTCCTGAACCATCCAATCCATAACTGTGTCTCCTTCGTGAACTTCTCCAATTTTGTGCGAAACTCCGGTATAAAACAAAAGGCGCTCAGAAAAAGTAGTTTTCCCGGCATCAATATGAGCAATAATTCCAATATTTCTTAAAGTTTCTAACGGATGCTGTAAATTTCAAATTATCTGGCGAAATGGGCGAAGGCTTTGTTGGCTTCTGCCATTCTATGAGTGTCTGTTTTCTTTTTAATTGCCGAACCTTGATTGTTTGTGCAGTCAATTAATTCCTGAGCTAATTTTTCTGCCATTGCTTTTCCTTTTTTATTCCTTGCCCCGTCTAAAATCCACCTTATGGCTAAAGCTAATCTCCTTTCTCCCCTGACTTCCATTGGCACTTGATAAGTGGCTCCACCGATTCTTTTTGGCTTTACTTCCAAAATTGGCGAAGCGTTTTCGATTGCCTGTTTAAAAACTTCCAAAGGCTCCTTTTTTGTCTTTTCTTTTATAATATCAAAAGCGCCATACACAATTTTCTGCGCAGTGGATTTTTTTCCGCTCTGCATTACTTTGTTTATAAATTTTGCCACTTCTGCATCATTATAAACTCTATCTGGCTCTATTTTGTGTTTTTTGTACGCTCTTCTCATGTTTACTTGGCTTTTTTAGTTCCGTATTTGCTTCTCTCCTGTTTTCTGTTTTCCACTCCGGCTGTGTCTAAAATTCCTCTGACAATGTGATACCTTACTCCTGGCAGATCTTTTACCCTTCCGCCTCTGATTAAAACAACCGAGTGCTCCTGCAGGTTGTGGCCTTCGCCGGGAATATAAGCTGTAACTTCCATTCCGTTAGAAAGCTTCACGCGAGCAACTTTTCTTAAGGCTGAGTTTGGCTTTTTTGGCGTCTGGGTAAAAACCTTAACGCACACTCCCCTTTTAAATGGAGAGGAATAATATGACGGCCTGTTTTTTAAAACATTGAAACCAAACTGAAGCGCAACTGTTTTTTTGCGTTTTTTTATATTTTTCCTGTTTTTCTTTATTAGTTGGTGTATTGTCGGCATAATAAATTAAGCGCCGAGCGCTTATGTAATAATTATGTTATCAAATAATTTTTATCGTGTCAATAATTTTCCTTACAAAAACATAAAAATAGAGCCCGTAACTAAACTATACAATAATTGCGACAATATGCTTAAACCCGTAAGCCCGCCGAAAAATATAAAGAAAACGAGAATAAAAAGCCCGTACTGCTGTAAAAACATTTTTACTTTTTCTAAGCCAGGAGGCAAGAACCTAAAAAGAATCCACGAGCCGTCAAGCGGAGGTATGGGCACTAAATTAAATATTCCCCATAAAAAATTATAAATTGTTATAATCCCCAATAATTCAATAAATGGAACCGTCTGGGGAAGATTTATAATTCTTATCAGAAGCCCAAAAATTATTGCAATAGCAAAATTTGTTGCAGGGCCCGAAATAGCAACTTTTAAAGTCCCCCACCTCTGGTCCTTAAAATTATATGGATTTATTGGCACTGGTTTTGCCCAGCCGAAAATAGGCCCCTGGCCTCCCGTGGCCAGTAATAATAAAAGCGGGATAATAACAGAACCAAAAGGGTCTAAGTGTTTTAAGGGATTTAATGCAAGACGGCCAGCGTATTTTGCTGTCGGGTCTCCCAAAGAATAAGCGACATAGCCGTGGGCTAATTCGTGTATAATGACAGAAAAAAGCAGAACAATCAGAGAAAAAATTGTAATGACAGTTGCTGTGAACATAATTTTCTTTATTTTATATTAACACGTATTGCAAAAAAGAAAAGATGATGTTAAGGTATATTCATGGAAAAAGTTTGTTCAATCTGCCAAAAAAAATCTGCAATGAGCGTGACTCTTGTCAAATTAAGAGGGAAATACAACCCAACTTCTAAAAAAAGAAAATACCCAAACTTGCAATGGGTCAGATTGCGTTCCGGAAAAAGAGTATTAGCTTGTACTAAGTGCATAAAACGTCTATCAAAAGTCTAATCGCTCTATCCGGGGTATAGTGTAATGGCAGCACGAGTCCATGGGGTGGATTTAGTTTGGGTTCAAATCCCAATACCCCGACAAAGCAAAAAAAATTGGAAGGTCCGACCTTCCAATTTTTTTTGCTTTGCGACTTATTTTTTAAATAAATTTTTAATCTGTGAAGCTTGTAAAAATACTTGCAAGACGTCTGATTTAATATACTGCGCGCCAGATGAAACCAAACTGGCCGATGATTTTTCTATGTTATCGGGAATAAACCTGCTTACTGCGGAAAGAGAAAGTTCAAGCACCCATTTTATAAACTCTAACATTCCATTAAGCAAGGCCGCGGCAGCTTCCTGGATAATTTCGCCTACAGACGAGGGTGCTTCTTCTGCTGGCGGGGACTCTTCAACCGGAGCTGATTGTTCTTCAACGACTAGTTGTTCTATGTCTGTAGGTTGCTCTACTTCTGCTGGCGGTTCTTCTACTGGCTGGGCTTCTTGCTGCGGCTCCTCTGGTTGCTGGGTAGTTTCCTGCGGTTGTTCAATTTCTTGTTCGGTTTCTGGAGTTGTTTCTGGAGTTTGTTCAGGAGTCTCTTGAGTTTCTTGAGGCATTTGCTCGGTTTGGGCAGGAGGAGCTTCTTCTGTTGTTGATTCTGCAGGCGGAGTTTCTGTTTCTATTGTTTGGCTTTCTGTTGCAGGGGCTTCCGCTGTTTCTGGGACAGCTTCTATAATTTCAGCCGAACCGCACTCGCCTTTTGTCTTTTGCCACTCGCCGTTAGCAATCCGGGTGCAATATACTTCACCGGTTGTTGAATCAACCATCTCTAATTTATCAATCCTAGCGGTCTTAACAATAAGCTTATCTGCAATTATTTCTTTTAATGTGGCTGCGCCGTCTATTATGCTCATGCCTAAATTCGTTAGCGCCTGGCTGATTGAACTGTCCGAGACTCCTGAGATTTGTCCCGTTCCCAAAACGCCTGATTGGTCTAATTGAACATTGCTTCCAGCTAATTGCGTTTTTATATCCTGCACTGATTTTATGAGCAGAGGTATCAGTTTATTATAGTCAATTGCTTTCAGATCGTCGGAACGATAAATTATGGCTTCAGGATAAACGGTCTCCACCTCCTGGGCAACCAGACCGGTGTGTTCTTCTTGTTTGGCGCCTTCATCAACGTATTCTTTCCTGTAAGTAAAGTCCCTTACTGCCAAGGCCATTAAAGTGTCTATTCCATATTCTGTGCTGGCAATGTTCTCTTTTGTTCTTATATCAGAAGGAGCTGTCACGTTAATAGTTGAATTGCCGATATACATTGTTGTAGAGCCTGTGCCATGAGTTGCGGTGCTGAATGTATTGTTGTCTGCGGCGGTCCCCAGAGCAAAATTATCTGAAAACAAGAAATAATCCTCGTCTTCCATCCAAGTAATGACGCCATTATTAGTCTCGCCATCAAAGGTTAATAATTGGTCATATCCCGCTACTCCCCCGCCAAAAGTTATATTGCCAGTTGAGCCTATGGTAAGCCTATTGATGGTGGTAAAAGTATTGCCTGATGTCAGACTGGCATTTGTCCTAAGATAAAGACTTCCCCCAGACATTACAATCATAGATGCCGCTGTGTCTCTTGCCACATAAGCTGCGCCAGTCCAGTCGGCATCATCCGCAAAAAAGCTTGTGCCATCATTCGCTCTGCCCATCGTGGTCATAGTGCCCGTTGCGGCAGTTGAAAATCGCAGCGCCGTAGAGTCTGTTGCGGTTGAACTAATAAGACCTCCAAAAGCCGCTTCAAGAGTCCCTGCGTCAAGAGTCATTATCGCCGCAGTATCGCCATAGACGATAAAGTCTGTGTCAAATTGAGCTTGGTTAAATCGTATAGCTGTAGTGGTCGCCGCTATATCAAAATCCCAATTCGTGCCCGTGTAATTAATTGAAACATCATTGGCCGTTCCTTGATAAGTTAAAATACTATCTCCGCCCAAGAATACATTTCCAGCATTCACATATAAAGAATAATTGGTGGTTGCTCCTGAACTGTCTAAATAGATTCCATAGTTAGTGTCCGCTGTGCCCGAGACGATTGAATAGAGCCCGTAATGGTCGGTGTTTCCTGTCGTCCCCATATTGCCAGTTGAGGTAAAATACCCGCCATATAAATGCAATCCCTGATTGTCTGTATTAGTCCCTCCAAAATTAACATCTGAATATACTCCGTAGGTATTGTGAAT
>CAZGLJ010000034.1:0-5773 GCA_964526025.1 uncultured Candidatus Saccharibacteria bacterium
GTAGTTACGCTTTACTGGTCGGCAGTAAGCTTTGTCACGCTTCTGTGGCAATACATAAATTATTTTTTCCCAGATGTTTTAGCTAATCGTTATTACACAAGCATCACAGGGCCAATGAAGTTTGCGATTTCTTCTTTGATTATTGTTTTCCCAGTTTTTATTTTAGTTTCCTGGTACTTAAATAAAATTTATGCAAAAGAAGCGCAGGTAAGAGAGTCTAAAATAAGAAAGTGGTTAATTTATCTAACATTATTTATTGCATCTTTAGTTATTATTGGTGATTTAATTGCTGTTATAAATACTTTTTTGGGAGGCGAAATCACAATAAGATTTATATTAAAAGCCCTTTCTGTAATTTTGGTTGCAGGATTGGTTTTTGGATACTATTTAGACGACGTAAGAAAAGAGAAGCCGACCAAATTGGCTAAGCCCTTTGCCCTTGCAACAGGAGCTTTGGTTTTAATTGGAGTTGTGGGCGCATTTTTTATCGTCGGCTCGCCCGCCACCGCCCGCTTAATCCAGTTTGACCAGCAAAAAGTTTCTGATTTGCAAGGCATACAATATCAGATTGTAAATTATTGGCAGAGAAAAGAAGCTTTGCCTAATTCCCTGTCTGATTTAAATGACCCTATTTCAGGTTTTCAAGTTCCAACTGATCCGCAAACAAATGCTGCCTACGAGTACAGCGTGAAAGATGTGGCAAACTTATCTTTTGAATTATGCGCGACGTTTAATAAAGAGGGAACCGACCAATACGGCCAATATAACGAAGTCCGCCCGATGAGCGTGCCCGCACTCGAGAAAGGATTTGCGGATAATTGGCAGCATTCAGCCGGTAAGGTTTGTTTTGAAAGAACAATTGATAAAGAGCTGTATCCGCCGTTGAATAAAATAAAGTAAAAAATTTTATGGCTAATCGCTTTGAATAATTTCCAAATAATGATAAATCCGAAAATAAAAATACAGAAGAAACAAAAGAATCTGTTAATGAAACATTAGACAAAAATGAATCTAACAAATCTAAAGAATCTCGGCAAATATCGGAATCCAAAGAAGCAGGAGAAAAAGACAGAAAAGAATTAGAAGAATTTATAACAAAAACTCAGTCAGAAATTTTATTGCGCATGTTGGGTGGCGGAAAGGGCGGGCTTGGGTTTGAGGATGTTGAACGTCACGACAAAGAGTTTACCCCAGAGAAAATGGCTGAAATAAAAAGAGATGCTAAAAAATGGACAGAGGATATGCCTGCTAATCTTGCCGAAATAGCGAAAGACCCCGATGCTTATAAAAATTATGTTGAATTCTTAAAAGAAGCAGGTAGGGAAAAAGAAGCGATGAGTGAAAAAGATTATTCCTCTATTTTAGAAAAATTGCGAAAGGCATTTAAAAGAAAAGACCCCGAAGTTGAAAGAATAATACGAGAACATTATGAAGCAAGCCGCATTAAATCTTTGATTGGAGTGTCAAGTAATAAGGAAAGAGAAAAAGGAGAACCGGTTGACGACCCATATCGCGAGATAGAAAGAAGATTAGTATTAGTACAAGAGCAACTTAAAAAAAATGGGCTGAATGAAGATGCCGAAAATTTAGCCAAAACAATAGCCAGAGTTCAAAAAGAAATTGCAAATGGCAAGGAACCAAGTCAAATACTTCTTTGGGATAAAGAAGTTGATGAATATACCAGAAAAGAACCTACATGGCTTGATAAAATAACAAAATATATAGTAGCAGATTATAGAGAACCCGTCCGCGAAGCAGGCGGCACGATAATCAGAGCAGACGGTTCCAAAGAAAAGTTTTATACCTTTACCCGCTTCAAAAAACCAGGGGAGAAAAAATATAATGCTAACGCTCCTTTCAGCGGTTATCATGAGGTTACAGAACCGCAGCCAGGAGACGAAGTGGTTTCTTGGGAGCCGAGCGAAGAAGGCAAACAAATTATAATGGAATCTTTGGGCGGTTCAGCATCATCTCTGCCTGGAGCTACTAGTATGGGAGAAAGTAAAATTGAATACTGGAAAGATGAAACTTTTACAGATAACGTTGAGTATTACGTTCAAAAAAGAATAGACCCAAGGTTAAGGTCAGTGTATTCAAATGCTCGGCTTATTCTAAAATCAGCACCGCACAAAAGAGAATCTAAGTGATTTTTTATAATAAGATAATAAACTATGGATACAAGAGAATTAGGTATTTTAGGCGAGAGGATAGCTTGTGAGTATCTTGTTTAAAAGTGGGTATAAAATACTGGAAAGAAATTGTGTTTTATTATGTGGAAAAAATGACAATATCTGTTAAAAAATGGGAGAATTTATTAAAATAGGAGATAAAAAATATCCTGCGGCTTTAAAAAAAATTGGAAGTTTAGCGCCCAAAAAATTGTATTACAAAGGAAATTGGAATGATGAAATTTTTGAAAATTGCCTGGCAGTTGTTGGCTCCAGGCATTTAACATTTTACGGCAGAAGAGCGACAGAACAGCTGGTAACAGAAGTGGCGGCCTCGGGTGTTACAATAGTTTCAGGATTTATGTACGGAGGCGACGAAGCTGCCCATTCAGCTGCAGTTAAATGCGGCGGAAAAACCATTGCCGTTATGCCCTGCGGGATAAACATAATACATCCTGCCAGCCAAAAAAAGCTTTATGAGGAAATTTTAAAAAACAATGGTCTGATTATTTCTGAATATGAGGGAGATTTTTTGCCGATAACATGGTCATACGTGCAAAGAAACAGAATAGTGGCTGGATTGTCTAGGGCAGTTTTAGTAACGGAAGCCAGTTTGAACAGCGGATCTTTGCTGACCGCCGGATATGCGAAAAAATTTGGCAGAAAAATATTTGCCTTGCCAGGCCAGATTACCAGCGAGGTGTCAAAAGGAACAATAAAACTGATAAGAGAGGGAGCAGAGCCGGTTATGGAAGCAAGAGATATTTTAAAATTTTTTAAAGTTTTAGTAAATTCACCGCGAGCCGAGGAAGGTCCGACCTTCCAAAGCTTTGGAAGGTCGGACCTTCCAATAGCTGGTTCGTTGGAAGAAAAAATTATTGAACAATTAAAAAGAGAGCCAATGAAGGCAGATGAAATGGCCCGCGCTTTCGGTATTCCAGTTGCCCAAATTGGCACTGCCCTCTCTCTAATGCAATTAAAAGGATTTATTAATCAAGACTCGGGAAAATATTATGTTGATTAAAGTTCCTTCAGTGGCAAATTTGGGCTTGGAAACCATAAAGGTTGACATTGAGATAAATTTGGCAAACAGAGGTTTGCCCGGATTTGAAATTGTCGGCCTGCCCGACAAAGCCGTTGACGAAAGTAAGGAAAGGGTAAGAACCGCCATTACAAGTTGCGGCATTGATTTTCCGGCAAAGAAAATAACAGTGAATATGGCTCCAGCCGATGTCCCGAAGGAAGGTTCTCTTTATGACTTGCCCATTGCTGTTGGAATTTTAAGCAGCGTGCTTGAGTTTCCAGTTCCCGATAAGTCGTTATTTTTGGGCGAATTATCATTTGACGGTGGGTTAAGGCACACAAAAGGAGCTTTTTTAATGGCTCTTTTTGCAAAAGAGTTTGGATTCAAAAACCTTTTTGTGCCAAAAGATTCAGCTAACGAAGCCGCCGCCATAAAAGGGATAAAAGTATATCCTGTTGAAAACCTGACCCAAATTTCCCGCCACCTTCAAAAGCAAGATGAAATTAATCCGGTTTCTTATAAACAAGTTTCACAAAGCGCTCCGGCCCCGGCGGAATTTGATATGAAAGAAGTTTTGGGCCAGGAACAGGCAAAGAGAGCCATGGAAATTGCAGCCGCCGGAGGGCATAATATTATTATGATTGGCTCGCCCGGCTCTGGCAAAACAATGTTAGCTCGCGCTTTGCCTGGAATCCTGCCTCCGTTAAATGAAATAGAATCGCTTGAGGTGACAAAAATTTATTCAGCTTCAGGCGGCATTCCGCCCGGAGGATCATTAATAAGCAGCAGGCAATTTAGGGCGCCCCACCACACTGCATCTTTGGTGGGCTTGGTTGGAGGAGGAAGCAAACCGCATCCTGGGGAAATAAGTTTGGCTCACAGAGGCGTCTTGTTTTTGGACGAATTTAATGAATTTCCCCGCCAGATTATGGAAGCTATGCGCCAACCCTTAGAAGACGGGTATCTCGCAATTTCAAGAAGCAAGCAAAGGGTCATTTATCCTGCCGATTTTATGCTTGTTGCCTCGGCAAATCCCTGCCCTTGCGGATATGCAATGCACCCAAAGAAAAATTGCATTTGCAACCCAAATCAAATTGCAAAATATCAAAAAAGGATTTCAGGCCCAATTTTAGACAGGATTGATTTGCACATTTCCGTAATGCCGGTCGATACGGCAGAATTTGAAGACAACCAGAAAAATTCTGAATTTCTGGAGGCTTCCCAAATAATAAAGCAAAGGGTGGTTTTGGCCAGGCAAAAACAGGAAAAACGTTTTAAAAACGAAACAATCCATTCAAACAGCCAGATGAAAAACAGCCACATTAAAAAATATTGCAAGCTCTCAAAGGATGTGGAAGAAATTTTAAGGCAGGCAAGCTTGAAATTCCAGCTTTCAGCCAGGTCTTATATGAAAATGATAAAAGTCGCCAGAACTATTGCGGATTTGGATGGCGCAGAAGAAATAACTATTTCTCATATGGCAGAAGCCTTGCAATACAAGCCAAAAAATTATGAGCTTGCATAATGAAATTGGGAAAATTGGGGAAAATTTTGCTAAGGAATTTTTGAAAAAACAAGGATATAGAATAATAGAGCAGAACTATAAGACAAAGTATGCTGAAATTGATTTGATTGCCGAAAAGTCGGCAGGTTTTTTTGGGAAAAAAGAGTTGGTTTTTATTGAGGTAAGGACAAAAATTGGGGAAAATTTTGGCAGTCCCGAAGACACTTTAAATAAAAGCAAATTAAGAAAAGTCATGCAAAATGCTCTGGCATATTCGGCATTTAAAAAATGGCAGGGCACTTCAAGAATTGATGCAATTTGCATTGTTTTAAAGGCAGACT
The DNA here is from genome assembly GCA_964526025.1 of uncultured Candidatus Saccharibacteria bacterium. Taxonomy (GTDB): domain Bacteria; phylum Patescibacteriota; class Minisyncoccia; order Minisyncoccales; family Staskawiczbacteraceae; genus UBA11703. The sequence continues at coordinate 5,038 of CAZGLJ010000034.1, forward strand.
GCACAATTTCGCGCCTTACTCATCACGAAAATATTATTGGCAGTTGATTTGACAGGGGAATTTTATTTTGATATATTAAATTAATCAAGAAATAGAATTATCTGTCCGTCTGACCACGGGCATTTATTTTTAATAAAATTAAAAAATATTAAAATGGATATCAAATCATTTAAAGGAGCTTTGGGGCAGATTGCCGAGGAAAGAGGCATTTCCCCTGAAAAAGTCATAGAAACAATTGAAGCTGCCATAGCTACGGCCTACAAAAAAGACTATGGCAAAAAAGGCCAGAAAATCAAGGCAAAATTCAACCCTGTTTCTGGCGATGTTAAGTTCTGGCAGGTAAAGCTGGTTGTTGACGACTCAATGCTTTACACAGAAGAAGAAATAGAGGAGATGAAAGAAAAAAAAGAACTGCCAAGAGAAGAATTTAAAGAAGGAGAGGAAACAACTAAAAAGTTTGTGTTTAACGAAGAAAAACATATAATGCTGGCCGATGCCAAAAAAGATTATCCCAAAATTAAAGCCGGCGAGGAAATTGAAATTTCGCTGGTTTCAAAACAGGATTACGGAAGAATTGCCGCCCAGACTGCAAAGCAGGTTATTTTGCAAAAAATCAGGGAGGCAGAGAAAGAAACAATCTCTGCAGAATATAAATCTAAAGAGGGCGAAATTATTTCCGGAATTGTGCAGAGAGTTGAAGGCCACACGGTTTTTGTTGATATTGGAAAAACTTTGG
>CAZGLJ010000035.1:0-5136 GCA_964526025.1 uncultured Candidatus Saccharibacteria bacterium
CGTATGATGTGGAGAAGAAGGCGAATGAGGAGCTCCAGCAGATTGATAAAATTAAAGACCAGTTTCTTATGATTACCCAGCATGATTTGCGAAAGCCTCTGACATTGGTAAAGTGGTTTTTGGATACGTTGTTTCTTGGGCTTTTGGGCAAGCAGACTAAAAAAACTTTGGAAGAAGCTAAAAGAGTTCAAATTGCAATTGAAAGCTCGATAGAAGAGGTAAATAATTTTTTGGACATAACCCAATTTCAGATGGGTAAAGGCGGGCTGACTTTAAAGCCGGATGTGGAGCTTTTGCCGGTTTTGGACGGAATAGTTAAAAAGCTTGAGCCTCAGGCAGAGCAGAAGGGGATTTATTTAAAATTGGAAAGGCCCCATGAATCGTTTGCAATTGAGGCGGATGTGGTGAAATTAAAAGCGGCGATTACTAATATTGTTGATAACGCAATAAAATATACAGAGAAAGGCGGAGTGGAAATAAAAATTTTTGATTCCCAATCTTCAATTCTTGATGAAGCTCAAATTCCTGATTTTAAAAATTCAAAATCAATTTTTATTAGCGTAAAAGACACGGGCATTGGAATTCCGCCTGAAAAAATAAAAAATCTGTTTGATAATATGTTCCAAAGGACCGAGCAGGCCCAAAGGACTACTGCCATTGGAAAGGGCATTGGGTTGTACTTATCCAGCCAGATTATTAAAGCGCACAACGGCAAGGTTTGGGCAGAATCCGAAGGCGAGGGAAAAGGGTCTACCTTCCATATTGAATTACCAATTTCTCATGGATAAAAATGCCGCTAAATTAAATTGAATATGATTGAAGCAAAAAGTGCGGGTTGTTAGCAAAATTTAAAAGATTAGTATTGAAAATATGTACAGAGATTGCAAAATGAATATAAAAACGGGCGATAAAAAAGTGATATTAGAACTTTTGTCGTCTTGCAATCTAAACTGTTCTCATTGTTTTTATAGAGTATCAAATAAATTTGACTATTCCGATTTTTTACTAAAAGAAGAAATTTTTGTATTGATTAGAAAAATGGTAAAAAATAAAATAAATAAGTTGGTGCTTACTGGCGGAGAGCCGACGCTACACCCAGATTTTATTGAAATTTCAAAATATGCTATGTTAAAGATAGCAAAAATTAGCATTTGTACCAACGGTGTAATTTCAGATAGTGAGCTTGAAAATGAAATTATTAAATTGAATTTTTCTACTTATACAGTCAGTATCGATTCTCATATAGAAAGTGTCCACGATAAATTTAGAGGGAGAAAGGGTGCCTTTTTAAAAACGGTTGCTTTTATTAAAAAGTTGAACTTGAATGATAAGAATGTATCTATCCATATAACTATTCATCCAGATAATATTAATCACATAGAAGAAACAATAAATTTCTGTAAAGGTTTTTCTAAAGAAATTGTAGTTAGCTCAATTTATCATAATAAATTGAGTGAGCACAACAAACTAAAAGGATATAATCAAGAATTAATAAATTTTAAGAAAAAATATTTGAATAGTTCGGATGTTATATTGGTTGGTTTTACTCCTTTCTGTGAGAATAAAAACTGTTTAGACCAAAAAAACATATTTATGATTAATAGAAAGGGTGAATTGGTGAGTTGTTATTGGAAAAAAGGCGGTGGGACGTTTATTAAAAAATATTAATTTTAAATAAACGTATGAAAATATCTGACAAATATACTTTTTTGTGCGACAATGATTTGAGCAATGTTAAAAAAGTTATTGAAACTAAAAAGTTTTCTGGCACAAGTGAGGTTATAGGCGAATATGAGAATAAACTTGCATCTTTTTTTGATTCTAAATACGCTATTGCCCTTTCATCTGGGACAGCAGCTATTCAGACCGCTCTATTTGCCGCCGGAGTTGGTAATGGTGACGAGGTTATTATTTCCTCAACTTGCCCGTCAATGTCCATATTCCCCATAATTTTTATTGGTGCAAGGCCGGTATTCTGCGACACTTCGGTTGATAGTTTTGGATTAAAAATTGAAGAAATAGAAAAAAACATAAACGTAAAGACAAGGGCAATTATGGAGATTCCGATGTGGGGCTATCCAACAGATGTTATAAAATTAAACGCTTTCACAAAATCAAAAAACATTCCATTAATACTGGATTTAGCTCAAGCGCACGGTACTAAATTTAATGGAAAATATTTATCTTCGTATGGGGATATTTCATGTTTTAGTACGCATGACAGAAAGATAATTGCCACTGGCGAGGGCGGTTTTGTTCTTACTAACAATGAGGAATATCATAAAAAAGCTATTGGTTTTATCCAGTTTGGCAATATGAATGGGGTTGATTTCGGTTTAAATTATAAGTTGGGAGCGCTACAAGCAGGACTTGGTATTAGCAGAATTGATTTTATAAAAAAACAATTAGAAGTAAGACAAAAAAATGCAAACTATATTGTGAGTAATATAAAAAGTAAATTTGTAGAAGAATTAAAAATAGTTAATGGCGGCGATCCTAATTATTATTCTTTAATATTAAAATTGAATTTCGGTAATAATGTGGAAAAAATTAAATCGTTAGAAGACAGCGGTATACCGTCTGACGTAATCAGATATAACTATAAGGTTTTATACGAATACCCTGCGTTTAGGCGGTTTAAGAGGGTTTGTCCCAATTCAGAAAAACTTGTGAAGAATATTACTACTATTCCTGTCCATCCCGCTCTCGTAAAACAAGAATTAGAATATATAATTGAAAATATTAATAATTTATCTTAAACATATGCCGAAAAATAATGAGATAGAAAAGCATTTTACGGCATCCGCGCTGATTGTTGATAATGGCAAAGTTTTACTATTGCATCATAAGAAACTTGGCGTTTGGCTCTATCCGGGAGGACATGTGGAAAAAAATGAGACACCAGACCAAACTGTGATAAGAGAGGTAAAAGAAGAAACCGGATTAAACGTTGGAATAATCGGCGAAAAAGATAACAATTTAGCAGATATTAATGCAGATGTCTCTGTTTTGAATAATCCGTATGTGATTTTATGCGAATTAGTCGGAGATCATTATCATAATGATATTGTTTACTTATGCAAAATTTCTGACGATAATAGAGAAATTAAACACAACGATGGCGAGTCAAAAGGCATTAGTTTTTTTAGCATAGATGAACTGGACAATATAAAACTTTTCCCAAATTTTAGGCGTCTTTTGAGAAAAGTTTTAAAAAATTAAAAAAGTTAAATAAACCTATCCAGCCAGATTATTAAAGCGCACAACGGCAAGGTTTGGGCAGAATCCGAAGGCGAAGGCAAGGGAAGCGCGTTTTATATCGAACTGCCGACAACCAAATAAATTTTTTAACCGCGAAAAATACCGGATTAGAGGCCGGTTTTTTCTTTGACAAAAAGATAAAATTTGATTATTATATAATAAGATTTATGAAAAATGGGGGTGTAGTTCAATGGCAGAATTGCGGTCTCCAAAACCGCTGATCAAGGTTCAAATCCTTGCACCCCTGCCTTCGCCTCGCCGTAGCTCGGCTTCGGCAGGCAAAGCCTGCTTAAAGACGAGCGAAGGCGGGAAAATATGTATTATATTTATATTTTAAAATGTTCAGACAATCATCTTTATATTGGGTGTACTGAAAATTTGGAAGAAAGGCTGGGAAGACACAGAAGCAAACAAGTTCCAGCGACCTCGGGCAGGTTACCGATGAAACTGATAGCATGTATGATTTTACAGAACAAATATAAAGCATTTCAATTTGAAAAATATTTAAAGTCTGGTTCCGGTCGCGCATTTACCAATAAACACCTCATTTAATTAAAATATAATGCAAAAGAAAAAAAGTAAAAGTTTAAATTTCTCTGTTAACGACCTGATTCTTTTTTGCATACATTCAATAATTTTAAATTCAGAGCAGTGCAGTTTTGAAAGATTGGTCAAGGAATGCTTTACTTTGTTTCCGGATACTTTAAGATTCCCAAGATATCCAATTTGGCCGGATTCAAGAAAATTAGACAGACCTTTAAGGGCCCTTCGCAATGAAAAACTAATAATAGGCGACCCCAAGACAATTTTTATGCTTACAAAAGAGGGCGTGAAAAAAGCTGCTGAAATAGAAAAAGCGCTTAGGCAAGGAAAACTGCTGTAAACAATGAGTTTAATAGACAATTTAATTAAAGAGGACTGGTTGAAGACGCCGGAAATTATAGAGGCGTTTAGAAAGATAGAAAGAGAAGATTTTTTGCCAGAAGATACTAAGCATTTAGCGGAGTTGAATGAAGCTTTGCCGATCGGTTTTGGCCAGACAATTTCGCAGCCGTTAACAGTTGCTTTTATGTTGGAGCTTTTGCAGCCAAAACCCGGAGATAAAATTTTAGATGTTGGCGCAGGTTCTGGTTGGACAAGCGCATTATCCGCCGAAATTGCAGGCTCTTCCGGAAAAGTTATCGCTATGGAAGTTATTAAAGAACTTAAAGAGTTCGGCGAGAAAAATGTTGCAAAGTATGGTTTTATACAAAAAGGAATTGTTGAGTTTATTTGCCAAGACGGCTCAAAAGGGTTTAAAGAAAAAGCTCCTTATGATAAAATATTAGTATCGGCATTCAGAAAAGATGCGCCGGAAGTTCTAAAAGAGCAGTTGAAAATTAAGGGCAGATTAGTCTGCCCTATAGAAAATTCAATCTGGCTATTTATTAAACGTGCCCGCCACAATGCCGTAGCTTTGGGCGGGAAAAATTATGAGTTTGAAAAAAAAGAATACCCAGGGTTCGTTTTTGTACCACTGGTCTAACATTTCAATTAACTTAGCTGCCAAGCTTGCAATAGCAGGCCTTGTTTTGTTTTTGCTCTTTTTATCGTTTGTTTTTTTTGAAATTTATGTGCCGCTAAATCCCGTGTCTCATGAAACAATTACTTATACAGTTCAGAAGGGGTGGGGGGATGAAGAAATCGCCAGGGATTTAGAAAAATTGGGCATAATCAGAAGTGATCATTTTTTTAGGTTTTATGCCGTTGCTTCTTTTAGGCATTCAGAGTTAAAAGCTGGAGAATATATTCTTTCTTCGCGCATGTCAATATACCAAATCGCAAAAAAGATGGCGCAAGGGGACGTAACAAAAGAGAAAATCGTAATTTTTGAGG
>CAZGLJ010000036.1:0-3688 GCA_964526025.1 uncultured Candidatus Saccharibacteria bacterium
ATATCCAAAACCTTGATACTACGATTTTCAAAGCTTTGAAAATCGTAGTATATGCTTTTGATAGCTTTGCCAAGCCAAAATTCTGTTTCAGGACGAGGAATTAAAGGTTTTTTTGACAAATCAATTTTACAGCCCAAAAACTCCGTAAAACCAATTACATAATCTATTGGCTCCCCCTTTTTGAGGCGGTTTATATCCTTATAAAAATTCTTGTTGGTTTTGCCGCTGTATTTTTCTTTCAGCAACCAGCTAGTTTCTTTTTGCATATACTTATTATTAACTAAGTTATAAGTTTTTTGCAAATAAAAAAGACCCAAATTTGGGTCTTATGTTTTTTTACACGTCTGGAGCAATAATCATTTTCAATAGCGCCATCCTTACATACAAGCCGTTTTCAGCTTGATCAAAGTAGGCTGCCCTAGGATCTTCATCCACGTCAGTTGTAATCTCGTCCACCCTAGGCAGAGGATGCATAATAATGGCATCCTTTTTCATTAACCTGAGTATTGCGCTGTCAACTGTGAAATACCCCAAGCTATGATCGTTTCTATCAAAAGAGGTCCCGCGCTCTTTTTGGGTTCTTGTCTGGTAAATAACATCTACCTGCGGGGCAACTTCTCTTAAATCTGTGCCCTCGCAAAACTCTACATTGTGCTTTGTAAGATATTCTTTGATATCCGGCTTCATCTGGGCGCAGGGAGGCGAAACAAAAAATATCTTCACATTCTCAAACTTGCCCAAAAGATAAGAAAGGGAACGCACGGTTCTGCCGCTTACTAAATCCCCTACCATGGCAATTGATATGCCGTCAATGCGGCCGAGCTTTTTTTGTATTGTGTAAATATCAAGCAGCGCTTGAGTGGGATGTTGGCCTCTGCCATCACCAGCGTTAATTATAGGCACAGACGACACTTTAGCAGCCAATTCAGCGCCACCTTCTTCGTGGTCTCGTATAATTATAACGCTGGGGCGATACCCGCATATTACCTTAATCATGTCCGGCCGCGACTCCCCCTTTGAGAAAGAAGAAAATTCTCTAGCATTTTCTGTTTGTAATACCTTCCCTCCCATAAGAAGCATCGCTGATTCAAAAGAAAACCTTGTCCTAGTGCTTGGTTCAAAAAACAGCATAATGGCTATCTTGCCTTTTAGGTCTTCGTTGCCGCCGTGCTCTAAAACCCTTTCTATTCTTTTTGCTAAAGGAAATAAATCATTTTCCAAAAATTCTCGGCTGAATTGTCGTGTGTCAACAATATGCGGCCATCCGTCAAATTGTGCGTCCATGGGTTTTACTCCTGTGGGTTTTGCTCCTGTGAAATTGATAAAGAACACATTTTCAATAATTTTACTCTTGTAAAAAACCTTGTCAATAGGGTAAAATATATTAATGAGAAAAATATACGTTGTATTTCTGTTTTTCGTAGTTTCTCTGCTATCTCTATCTTATCCGAGGTTATCTTTGGCTAAAACAGATATTTCAATATCTGACAACGACATCACTTTTTCTAAAAACGACCCCTTGGACGGAGATTTAATAAGAATCTATGCCAGAATTTTTAATTCCGGAGATGTTGATGTGTTTGCTTATGTTGATTTTTTGAACAACGGAAAAAAAATGGCCGAATCCCAGCCAATTTCAATAAAGGCCAGTACTTATGATGATGTTTTTATAGATTGGAAAGCCCAAGTCGGCACTTACGATATTGCTGTAAAAATTGCCGGCACAAATCCTTTAGACGAAAATACAGAAAACAACGAAACAATTAAAAAAAGTTTTCTGGTTGATAAAGACACTGATGTAGACGGAACAGGAGATACAAAAGACCCCGATGCCGACAATGATGGTTTAGCAAACGAGGAAGAAAAAACAAAGGGCACCGATCCCTTAAAATCTGACACAGACGGAGACGGAATAAATGACAAAGTTGATGTTTTTGCTGCTGATAAAAACGAATGGCGCGACACTGATTCAGACGGAATTGGAGATAATATAGACACCGATACTGACGGCGATGAATTAACTAACCAGGAAGAAATGCGCCAATACGGCACAAATCCATTAAGTTCGGACAGCGATAACGACGGGCTTTTAGATAAAAAAGAAGTTGAAATTAAAACTGACCCAAATAAAACAGATACAGATTCAGACGGGATAATTGATTCAAAAGATAAATTTCCGCTTGATATAAACAAGACTAGCGCGTCTTTAATGGATTCCATTTTTAGTTTAATTAATTCTAAAAATTCTTTATATCTAATAATAGGCGCTCCTCTTGCCTTGCTGTTTTTATTTTTATTATTCCGCAGAAGAAGGCGCAGAAAATAATTGTTTGCCGCCATAACTAAAAACCCGCGAGAGCGGGTTTTTAGTTTTTAATGCCTGTAATTTCAACTTCGGTGTACGGCTGCCTATGGCCAATTTTCCTGCTATATCTTTTCTTCGACTTATATTTAAAAACAATTATTTTATCTCTTTTGCCGTGGCTTAAAACTTTTGCCGTAACCTTTGCGCCAGAAATAAAAGGGGTTCCAATTTCCAATTTATTGTTTTTTTCCAGCAATAAAACCTCATCAAAAATGACTTCTGAATTTTCTTTTTTACTTGCCCCGTTGGAAGCCGAAGGCTTTCCAATGGGGTCTAGTTTTTCAACTTTTATTTTGTCTCCGGGCGATACTATATATTGTTTTCCGCCGGTTTTTATAACTGCGAACATATATTACCTGAATATAATTATTCAGCTTAGCATTTTATTCTTTATTAGTCAATTCCGGACGTTCAACTTCGCTTATTTTTATTTTGGCGTCTCCTGCTGTAAGCTTCACCACATCTTTGTCTATTTTTTCTAATTCTTTGCCAGCTTTATTGTAGCTGGAAACTGTAGTGTCTAAGTGCTGGCCCAAGCGCTTCATATGCTCTGAATAAACAAACAGGTGTTTTCCAAGCCGCTCAACTTCTTTAATAATCTGCGTCGCTTGCTCTGAAATTTTCTGATTCCTCAAACCCTGCAAAACAGTCTGCAAATAGGCTAAAAATGAAGTTGGAGATACAACAACAACTTTTTTCTTTCCAGCATAATAGATTAAATTATTTGTGTCTTCGGTAATAATCCCCACTTTGTTTATCAATAAATCATAATAAACAGCTTCAGAAGGAATAAACATAAAAGCAAAATCCATTGTTTTTTCCTCCGGCCTCACATATTTTGAGGTTTCTTCAATCCTTAATTTTAAATCATTAATAAACGCGCTTTCCAGTCTCTTTTTCTCGGCAGAGTCTTGAGTTTCTATCATCCTGTTATAATTTTCCAAAGAAAATTTTGAATCAATGGGAATTATTCTTTTGTCAACAAATACAACAGCGTCAACTATTTCGCCATTAGAAAAAGAGTACTGCATCTGATACGAGCTTGGAGGCAAAACATTTTTCAAAACGGTTTCCAAATAATACTCTCCTAAAATTCCTCTTTGCTTTGGATTTTTTAAAATATCCTGCAAATTTTTTAACTGGTCGGCAAATCCTATAACCTGTTTATTTGTCTCGTCTAGTCTTGTTAATTTTTCTGTAACGTTTCTTATAATATTTGCTGACTGGGAAAACTGCTGCTGCAGGGCCTTGTTGGACTCAGATAATTTGGAATCTAAAACCTGCGAGATATGATTCATCTGCTGCTGCAGCATCAACAAAGAA
>CAZGLJ010000036.1:3788-5035 GCA_964526025.1 uncultured Candidatus Saccharibacteria bacterium
CCTTATGCCAACCCTCCTAATAAGAAATTTTTATTACTAATAACTTTAAAAGTTTCGTTAAATTTTGCTGGTCTTCTTGATCTGTTCCGCCTTTGACAAATTTTTGCCACTGGTCAAAAATTTCCTGGTCGTTAAGCTCCCTTACAGCGTTTTCTAACTGCAAACGGTCTTCAAAAGAGACTTCTGTCTGGCCGCTTAAAACCTTGTCAATAAAAAGCTGAGTAAAAAACACTATCTTATCATTTATCTGCTGGGCTTTCACAATTTTATTAACTTCTCTCAACTGCGTCTTGGCTAAAACATACTGCGTCAATAAATAGGCGCTAGCCAAAACAAATACTACTACAAGCGCTATTAATACTTTTTCGGAAGTTTTCATCTGTAAAATTATTTAGAATTAATAATTTTTACTTTTTTGCGCTGAATGCTTGAAGAAATCAAAACAGCTGACGCCAATATAGCTCCTGTCAAAAACAATAAAGTCACAGCTATCAATAAGGCCCCCGGGCTGAAAACAGCAATCAGCCAATTTTTGGGCTTCAACTCAATATTCATATGCACTCCTGTCCCCTGCTGAACCTCAAAGGATTCAGACTGCCATTGCGCATACAGCATATGTTCGACCTTTAAATAATAACTGCCTTCGGGCACCAAGAAAGAATACTTTCCTGTAGCATCTGTTGTCTGGGGATTTTCCTGCAGGAAATTTTTGGCTGGCCAGAGTTCGTATTGTTTTGTCTCTGGATTTAACCAGTATATGGAAACTTTAGCTCCCTTAATCCTGCTTTCCTCTGAATCGTTAATTTTTTTGTAGATATACCCTTCAGGGTCAACAACCATAATTGTTGAAAGCTCTTGCGAATAAATAATGGGATTTTTATAATTAATTACTGTTTTTATTTCATAATTCGCGGCTACTTTAGGAGCTGTAATGCTGGCTGTATAAATTCCGTCTTTATCTGGGTCTGTGTAATCAAAAACATTCAAAACAAAATCTGTTGCCTGAGGCTGAGTTAACAAAGCAGTTAAGCCGGCGGCAAAAGCGACAGGACTATTTTTGCCTTTAAAAATAACAGAGCCTTTTACAAATTCTGGCGCAGACTCTGGCTTTACAGACAAAGCAATAATTTGATTCTCTATCGTTCTAATTGTTTGAACGGGCTTACCTTGGTCTGTAATAGAAATTTTTATATTCAATCCAATTTTTTCTTCTGCTATGCCGGCAAAAACAATGTTAGTTGGTATTT
>CAZGLJ010000037.1:0-5019 GCA_964526025.1 uncultured Candidatus Saccharibacteria bacterium
TGCAGGTGATTTCTGGTAAATGAAGAGAGACATAATCAAACGGAGCTAAAGAAGCATGCAACTCTTGGTTTAAAAATAAAACCATATGCCGCAATCTTACGGGATCCAGGCATAGCTCTACTGCATCAGCGTCGTTTTTCCTCAAAAACCTTAAAATGTTGCAAATGGTATCTGGGACAGTATCAAAAATCCAACCAAGCGAAAATCCTGTAATTGGCTTTGCCACTGCAACTCTCCTTGTTTTGAAAGAACATCAACGTTATTGCTGGAAAAACCATTTTCCAACCCTGCACCATTTATACTAGAAAAATAAATAATGTCAAGCGGGTAACGGGAATCGAACCCGTGTCATATCCTTGGGAAGGATATGTTCTACCATTGAACCATACCCGCATCAAAATATGTTTTTAATAAATTGCCACAGACCGCTTAACCATGCAGACAAGCTTGCTGTGGCAAAAAAATTTTCTGATTTTTTTTCTTTATTTTCCTGCTCTTTTGGCATTATGAAAGACACAACTTTTTCTCCGGGCTTTTGCAAATTCGCCTGGTCTCTGGCAATTTTTTCAATATACTCTGGATTGTCGGAGTTTGCTATTTCTTCTTTTAAGGTTTCGTTTCTTTTTTGGATTTCTTCTATTTGTTTTTTATAAGCATTAACCTGATTAGCAAGTTCTTGTTTTTTTTGGTATATTTTAAAATTTGCATATATCAAAACAACAGCAACAACTAAAAATAAGACCCCGCCCGCTTTTAATAAAAACTTACTTGCAGAAAATTTATCCCTTTGTTTTTTATTGAAATCCATTATATAATATATCAAAACTTAAATTTATGAAAATCAAATCTAAAACAATTTTCAAAGTAACTTGGATTATCTTAATAAGCCTTGTCGCTTTAAGCACGATCCTATTTTTAATAGCTCCGGTTTTAAGATAATCCAATTAATATATTATCCCAGCCCTATGGTGTTAACTGCGGATTCATAAATTCTTAACATCTTCTTTGCCTGCTCTGTGTCTAGCCTATAATCTGGATTATAAACTATAGAATTTCTTACCTCATGGGCCGACATTATTTCGCTTAAAATCGGGGCTACTAATCTGTCTGCTTTTTTAATGACTTCTTGAAAATCTTTGCCCTCAAATCCGGCATCCTCCAATACTTCGTTTAAAAAATCGTCTGCTTCAATTATGGCAAGCTTATATTCCGATTCAGAGTCCACTTCTGTCCTCTTTTTAATTCTGTCCCATCTTTTAGAGATTTGCCTTAATCCGTAAGATTGCCAGGAAAAAAATTCCGTAACATCTTCTAAAAACTTATACTGCATCCAACTTGAATTTATCATAAAATAAATAACCGCGGCTAAAAAGAACATTGCAAAAGCAACAAAAACCAGCTTTACCGGAAAAAGCATATCTTGCAATTCTGGAGAAGAAATAAAATAAATAAAATCTTTAACGCCCAATAAATTGTATAAATCTTCCCAGCTCATGATTACTTGTTTTTATTATTATAACATCTTTTCCAGCTCTTCTGCCACTGCCAATATTTTATTTTCTTCAAAATGGTTTCCTATTATTTGAAGTCCCACCGGAAGATTAGTTCCGTCTTGGCAAACTTGCCTGCCGGCAGGCAGTGAGAGTCCCGGCAGACCGGCTAAATTTACAGAAACTGTATAAATGTCCATTAAATACATCGAAAGCGGATCATTTATCCTCTCTCCAATTTTGATTGCCGGCACAGGAGAAACCGGGCAAAAAATTAAATCGACTTTTTCAAACGCCTTGGCAAAATCGTTTTTAATAAGCTGGCGGACCTCCTGCGCCTTTTTGTAATAAGCGTCATAATAGCCGGACGATAAACTATACGTCCCTATCATAATTCTTCTTTTGACCTCCGCGCCAAAACCGTGGCCTTTTGATTTTAAATAGACATCCAGTAAATTTTTTGCAGGCTCGGAAAGCCCGTATCTTATGCCGTCAAACCTTGCCAAATTCGCCGATGCTTCAGATGTTGCGATTATATAATAGCAAGCTAAAGCATATTCTGAACTTGGCAAACTTATCTCTTCAATTTCAGCGCCAGCGTCCTCTGATTTTTTAATTGCATTTCTAATGATTTTTTCCACCTCTGGCTCAATTCCTTTTACCTGCCTGCCGGCAGGCATGGCAAAATACTCTTTTGGCACGCCAATTTTTAAACCTTTGAGCCCAGTTTCAGAATCTTTAAAATTATAATCAACAGAAGTTGCATCCATTTTATCTCTTCCGGAAATTACTTTAAAAACAATTTTTATATCTTCAACGTTTTTTGCTATTGGGCCAATCTGGTCCAATGAAGAACCAAAAGCAATCAAGCCATATCTTGAAACAGCTCCGTAAGTTGGTTTCAATCCCACCACTCCGCAAAAAGATGAAGGCAGTCTGATTGAACCGCCCGTGTCAGAACCCAATGAATAACATGCCTGATTTGCCGCAACCGCAGCTGCAGAACCAGAAGAGCTTCCGCCGGCAACCCGTGTTTTATCGTGCGGATTTTTTGTAGCTCCGTATGCGGAGTTTTCTCCCGATCCCCCCATGGCAAATTCATCTAAATTTGTCTTACCCAAAATAACAGCCCCCTCTGCTTTTAATTTTTTAATAACAGTTGCGTCGTAGGGAGCTGTATAATTTTCTAAAATTTTTGAAGCAGAGGTGCATTTCTGGCCCTCAACTAGAATCGCGTCTTTTATGGCGCATGGGACCCCTGTTAATTCTCCAAATTTTCCCGATGTAATTTTTTTATCAGCCTCTTCTGCTTGCGCCATCGCTAATTTTTCAGTAACAAACAAAAAAGCATTCAGGTCTTTATCTGATTTTTTAATTTGAGATAAATATGCTTTTGTTAAATCAACAGAAGAAAATTCTTTTTTCTTTAATCCTTCATGGGCTTGTTTGATTGTTAAGCTGGCTAAATCCATTTATAATATTGCTTTTACTTTTATGTAATCGTCTTTTTTGTCAGGCGCTGCTGCAATTAATTCATCTCTTATGTCGTGGCTGGAAACTACTTTGTCTTCTCTGGCTTGCCCGCCTAAATTTTGTTGTGATAAAATTTTGGCGGGGGAAGGGGATTTTTTTAACAAATTAAAATAATCCAAAATTGCAGACAAATCTTTCTGCATTTTTCCAATTTCCTTTTCCGTCAGTTCCAGTCTCGCCAATTTTGCAATGTGTTTTACTTCATCTTTTGAAATCATTTAATTATGATAACAAAAGATTTTATTAATCTCAACTGTTGACAAATGTTGACAAAAGAATATGCATAGGATATCTTGAAGATACTTGAACCTTGTCAACTTAACCGAAAAAACCTTTTTGGAAGGACTCCTGCTATGAAAACCTCAAAAAAAATCGATTGGAAACCTATAATCAGGTGTTATTTGGCCACAGGATTAATCGGTGGCATAAGCACATTTGTTGCGATCATTTTTGCTTTTTTTCTATGGTTCGGCTTAGATACTACAAGAATATATATAGCCATCGCCGGTGGCTTATTCATTGCGTTACTTAGTAGCCTGGTCTCTGGATGGGCTAGTTTGAATGATCAGTTGGACTGATTAAAAACTCGAAATATGATCCTGAATGATTAAGCATAATGACTTGTGATAAAATCATCTCACAGGTCTTTTTTTACAAAAAAAACGGACGTCGGACGTCCGCTAGTTTTATAATTGGGACTTGGTCATTGGGATTTCGTTATATCGGCGGCTCTCCTTCTTCGTCTTTTGACATTAACTCGGAAAGTTTTTCTATGTTTTCTAAAGCCAGCCCCGCCCCGCGGACAACCGCAGTCAGCGGGTCGTCAATAATTTTGCAAGGCATTTTTGTTTCTTTTGCAATTAAAGTATCAAGTCCTCGCAATAAACTGCCTCCGCCAGCTAAATAAATTCCGTTTGTCATTACATCAGCCAATAATTCCGGCGGAGTTTCCTCAATTGTTGTTTTAATCGCCGCAATTATTTGTTTTACTGACCTGTCTAAAGCCCGCTGGATATCGTCATTAAAAACCACCACTTCTTCTGGCAAGCCTGTTACTAAATTCCTTCCACGCATTGGCATTTCTTTTTTCTCTTTCAAGGGCAAGGCCGAACCGATATTTATTTTAATCAGTTCCGCTGTCCTTTCGCCGATTAAAAGCTTATACTCTTTCTGGGCAAACTGGACTATATCATTATCTAATTTATCTCCGGCAATTCTTAAACTTCTGGACGCCACAATCCCTCCCAAAGAAATTACTGCCACTTCGGTTGTGCCTCCTCCGATATCAACAATAAAATTACCGCCCGCTTCTTGAATGGGCAATTTTGCTCCGATAGCAGAAGCTAACGGCTCTTCGATTAGAAAAACATTTCTTGCTCCAGCTGATTTTGCCGCATCCCTTACCGCTTTTTTTTCTACCTCTGTGACTCCGCAGGGAATTCCTATAATTACGCGCGGCAGATAGCCAAATCCAAAAAACCTCTTGCTAGAGGCGGCTGCTTTCTCAATAAAGAATTTTAACATCTGCTCTGTCACTTCAAAATCTGAAATAACACCGTTGACTAAAGGACGAGTAGCTGAAATGTACGCTGGCGTTCGGCCAACCATTTTTCTTGCCTCTTCTCCGATAGCTAAAATCTGGCCTGTTTTGTTATTCAACGCAACAACAGACGGCTCATTGATAATTATTCCCCTGTCTTTTACATAGACTAAAGAGTTGGCTGTGCCCAAATCAATGGCCATATCCACTGATAAAAAAGAAAAGAGTTTGCTTAACGGATTTTTCGGCATATCATTATTAAGGATTTTATTTTTACTAGCTCTGTTTTATTTTTATTTCTCTCTTTCAGCTCAATAGAATTTTTTGCCAGCGTTTTTTCCGATACTACAATTCTGTAAGGAATTCCGATTAAATCGGCTTCTGAAAACTTTTCGCCAGCTGACTTGTCTTGCCTATCATCATATAATACATCAATTTTATTTTTCTGCAAATTAT
>CAZGLJ010000038.1:0-4877 GCA_964526025.1 uncultured Candidatus Saccharibacteria bacterium
AGATAGAACATTGCAATAAAAAAATCCCGATAGGTCGGGATTTTTTTATTGCAATATTATTCTTTTACGTATTTTTCTTTTCCTTCACGGCAATCAATATCAAATTCTCTACAGTCGCAGAGAAGCTCTTCTCCGGGCTTGATATCTCGTGATGCTATTTCAAGTCCTTCTTTATCCTCGGGAATATCTATAGAAGTAGTGTTGGGGTTTTTTGAGTGGTTGAAAAAACGGGCATTGTCAAATGGAAGTATATATGTATTATCGACAACGCTATGATAGCAATAATGCAAAATGTATTCTTGCGCTAATTTCGGCACACCCATTAATTTTTTCTCGCTAAGTTTTAAATCTAAACCGGGAGTGAATTGCCAGATAGAAGCGCCTTTTTTAATAAATTGGTCGGCAAAAAGACCGATGTCATGAATTTTACTTGGGCCAATTTTCGTTTTTACGAGTAGCATATCTCTTCAGATTTTTTAAGGGGAGTTATTGTGATTTTTTTACTGCCGTTGTTTATTGGATTTCCATTTTCATATACTACAAAATTTCTTTTCCGAAGCTCATTAAAGAAATCTTTTGAGGGAATGATTGCCTCGGGGGCAAAGCTGCCGCGGCTATTTATACGACCGTCCTTGATCATTTCTGCCATTATAACTGCTGGGAAGCCAGTGTCGATATTGCATCCAGAATCTTCCCAACCTTTTACAGGAGGGACTATACATTCCATCAAAATTTTTTCTGGCTTTTTGTTTTTGGTGCCGGAAATTTCCACCCATAAATTTTCTTGTTCTTCGTAGCCATCAGGGCAGTTTAATTTTTTTAATACGGGGGCTAAAAGGTCAAAAGGAGCTACTTTTACCCCTTCGATTTTTAAGGGTTTGTCGCTATGAAAACCTAAATCTATAAGGCAGTAAATTTTTTCTAAAGAATGCTCAGGAAATCCGGCAAAAAACTTTACGTTTTTAAGACCTTTGTTTTTAAAGTAATGGTAGAAAGTAAAAAGTTCCGGATGCTGAACTAAAAAACATTTTTGTTTTCCAATAGCCCTGTAATTTCTCTCTCGGACTATTTCAAGCGGCTTTCGCCTGATCCATTTTCCATTCTCTACTAATCGTGGGTCGTACGTAAATTCTTCTAAAATACTTTTCATAGAGAAAGGCACGACGAATTTTTTAATATTGGAATCCCACGAGAATCCGACCTCAACGCTGGTCATTTTATCAAATTTTTCCGAAGCATAATTGAGCATTACGTTTCCAATGCCCGGCACCGAGCCGCATCCGGTTATTGCGGTGCGATTTATTTCTTTGAAATCTTTATCCATTTTGAGTTGTTGGCGCGTTAATTCAATCCAAGATCCCAAATCAACGCAGTTCATTTTAGTTGCAACACAGGCCTTATAGACGTTTATATTCCAATACATATCAGCGCAGTTTATTACAATATCAGATTTTGCCTCCCGCAATAATTTTATCGTTTGCTCTACGTTTCTAAGGTCGATATATTTAAAAACAGTTTTGCTATTTTTAAATTGGTGCAGGAGTTTGCTTATCTTTGTTTTGTATAAATCCGCTGTGAGCACGGAATACCCTTTTTGCAGTAAGTCTTTTGTAACTATAAGCCCTTGCATTCCGTCTGCCCCCAAAACTACAAAATCGTATTTCATAAATTTGAATTTTTAATTATGTTAAATAACCCCACGACTGTAATCTGTCGCTATCTGAATTCCAGCGAAGGCCAATGTCGGTCCTATAAAATTTATTTTGAAGGATTATATTTTCTACGCGATTGTAAGCCATTTTTCTTGCTTCAGTAACAGTGGTGCCTGATCCCGTCACTATCAATGCATAACCGGAGTCTCCGGCAAGATGCCACGCGCCGTTAATAATTTTTACATCTCCCAGATGAATACCATCTAAGTTAGGTTTTTTAAATATTATAGAAAGATCGCGATAAATTTCAGCTGCCTTTTTATCATTATATGGAAATGGCGGTACTGCGACAACGACACCTACTTGAAATCCTTTTTTGGTGCGTAGTTCAAATTGTTCGCCTCGCGCTAGTCGCAACAGCCATTCGCTAGCAGGAGATAAAATACCGTCTAACTGTATTGATGTCGTGGGATAACCGAAGCGCGCTGTAAATTCCAGCGGATAAATGGCGAAATTATTTGCTATGCAATTAATATCTATGTATCCTACATAGCCACTTTCAGCCAGCGGCTCTTTTATTTTTCCAAGAGTCGCCCTAAAAATTGGATTTGGATTGCACCAATACATTAATGTGCCCATTTCTGAAGTATGCGGTCCGATGTCGCCCGGAAACAGCTTCTTATGTTCAAAATTGATGTTTATTGGGTAAATAAAATTTTTGCCGTTAAAAAATGCTCCGACTGCGACCTCGACTCCCTGAACAAATTTTTGCAGTTGGAATTTTTTATATTTTTTGGCCCAGGTGTTTTTGTTTTGGGTGAGCACCTCTATTAAGTCGGAACCAGAATCTTCGTTGCCAACAAAAAGAATTCCTTTTTGTTCTGTAAGCACGCTGCCAGAAGGCTTAAAAACATATCGGCCGGGATTTTCTTTCAAAAAAGCAATAGCTTGTTCATAGTCAAAGAAATTCCAGTGGGGAAGAGTGTTCATTCTTACTCTACTCATTTCTATCTGGCCAAATTCTCTATCTTCTTCGAGTTTATCGCTATATTCGCTAGGACCTATCACTAATTTTCCTTCTCTTCGTAAAGAATCTGCGATTTTTCCGAACCCAGAATCATCAAAAATAATAACATCGGCCCAATCTTTAAAATCTTCCCATCGTTCCACTTTATCTATAAATCCATCATAGATTTCGATGTCTTCGCGGTCTCTGTGCCAAAATTTTACTTCGTGCCCTTCTTGTTTAATTTTCCATGCCAGATTTCCGCCCAAACTTTCCCAGCTGATAAATAAAAATTTTTTTGCTTCTTTCTGGGCAATTGATGACTGTTCCGATAAATTATTTTTTCCATTTTGTCCGTTTGACATATTTATATTTTTTAATTGCGCTTAAGGCGAAGTTAAAAATATGTTAAATTAGATTCCAGCCGCCCTGATCAATTAATTTTTCTCCATTTTTATTTTTTTCAAAATCTCGATTGTTTGTAAACTTTTTTACCGTCAATCCGTTCCGAGGAATTACAAAATCCAGGTGGACATCAGACCCTGTGTGTCCGATGGCTCCTTCTTCGCCATATGTTGAATCCCCAAATGCAATGTGCATAGTGCCTAAGCGTTTTTCGGTTTCTGTAGTGGGGTTTGTTTTTTCAGTCCAATGGCCCTCTGGATTTGAAGGAGCGGTACGCGCCTTTGAATTTGCTCCAAAAGCAATTTCAGCGCACTGTAAAACACTTTCAGGATTTGTTTCATCAATGGATTTGTCCATTAAATATTTTCTTAATTTTTCAGCCGAAACGCCGCCATCAATTCTTCTTATCTTTCCGCCTTTGATTGTTAAACGCACAAATTCATCAACTCCCTGATCAAGTGCGACCTCGTCCTGTAAAAGCGGCAGAACAAGCACGCCCTCAATCTTCTCTTCATCAGGAGTTGTATAAATTTCTCCTCCGGGCAAATTATCCCAGCTTCCTTTTTTAATTATTCCTGCGTCTTTTATCCACCTTCTTTGGTCTCTTTTTAAGGGTATTTTTAAATCTGTGCCGTAGCTCGTTGTTATTGTCAATCCAACAGCGTCTTTTAACCGGTTTCGCATTTTTTCCAAACGTGTCATTAGTTCTTCTTTATCTTCAGACAACGCGCCTTCGGGGCCCAAAGATTCAGCTCTTACTCCCGGGCACCACGCCATTCTTTTGCCGTGTTTTTCCAAAAAATCCGTTAGCCTGTTAAAATCCGTGCCCTTTGCCGTATCTTCCATTGCCCAAGAATCCCATATTAAATCGCATTTCTTCGCGGCGTTTAAAACTTCCCTCCAACTTGTCTTTTCGTCTGCGGCTAATTCTGAAAATTCTATTTTTTTGCTGGTGAGCCGATTTTTCATTATTTCAATAAGCTCCCTATCAGTATTCTGCGAATTTTTATCTGTTAAGAACAAAACTTTTTCCTCAACATTCAGCAATAAAAAATCATCGATTACTTTGTCAGCATTTTTTTCTCTTGTTTCCAAAATTTCCCGATCAGCGGACAATTCTATTTCATTTAAAGGAGGGCGCTCCATAGAAAATTTTTCTAAAAAATTTAAAACTATTTTTTTATTTTATCACTAAAAAAAATAAAATACAAAATTTTTGCAAAACAAAAACGTCCCGCCTAGGCGGGACGTTTTTGTTTTCAGAGAAATTATCTGCTGAATCTTGGAGGCCTTTTCTTTTGCCAGCATTCGCGGCAATAAATTGGCCTGTCAGGAGCTGGTTCAAAAGGAAGTTCTGTGATTTCTACTCCGCACTCGGAGCATTTCCAGTTTCCTTTTATCATCTCCCTAGGAGCAAAGCCCCTGTTTTGATTTCTGTCAAACATTTTTTATTTTTACTACTTACTACTGAATAAATAAAGCGACCTTTCTAATAGTCGCCCTACTTATTCTAATTATTACTAATTATTACTAAGATACCTCGACTTATTAGTTAATTCTATTATACTCTTTTTGCCTATTCGTGTCAAGCATAAAACCCTCTTTTCTTTTTCATCTTAAAATGTATTATAAAGATAAATATAATAGTTAACAAAAAAATATGAAAAAAATTATTTGGCTTATCTTGATAGCATTAGCAATAATAATTGTTGCCTTGGCTGCTGTTTTGCTGTTTTTAAATAAAGAGAGTGATAATTCAAAGGAAATTAAAATACCCGTAACCTTGAGCCAAATAGAAACAATGAAAATAAAAG
>CAZGLJ010000039.1:0-4848 GCA_964526025.1 uncultured Candidatus Saccharibacteria bacterium
GTGTTAACAACATTGGCCAGATTACCAAGGCAATGGAGCTGGTTTCGGCTACAAAGATGAGAAAGTCACAGCAGATTGCTTTGGACTCCAGACCCTACGGCTTCGCAGCTTTGGATTTGCTGGCAAATGTTTCTTTGTTGGAAAAAGAATTGCCAGAGCTTTTAAAACATAGGAAAAATATAAAAAAAGTTTTGTTTGTATTGGTGGCTTCCGACAAAGGATTGGCAGGTTCGTTTAACAGTTCTGTATTTAAAAAATTTGAGAAACACCAAAATGAATATCCCGCCTCCGCCAAAGGCTCCGGCGCGGCAAAGGAAGAAAAATTTTATGTGGCGGTAGGTGAAAAGGCTTACGCATATTTACAAAAAAAGGGATTAAATGTGGTCAAAAAATTTACACAAGTTGGCGATTATACAACTCCGGAAAATGTTAAGCCTTTAGTTGATTTCATAATAGATGGTTACTTGAGAGGAGGAAAAAATGGCTTGCCAAGCCGAAGCTTTAGCGAAGGCTGGGACAGGGTAGTTATTTTTTCAACACATTTTAGGTCTGCTTTAAAACAAGAACCGCATGTCAGAAGATTTTTGCCTATTGATTTTGACCATATTGCTTCTGCCGTAAGAGAAATTGTCCCAGAACGTGGAAAGTTCGCTGATTTAATAAAAGAGCACAGCATTAACTTTGTTCCAGACAAAAAGAAGATAAATGATTATTTAATTGAGCCATCCCCTAAAAAGGTTTTAGAAAAACTAGCAAGACACTTATGTTTTATGGAAATGTATCACTTAATTTTAGAAGCAAACGCGTCAGAACATTCGGCAAGAAGATTAGCCATGAAAACAGCATCAGACAACGCGCAAGATCTTGGAGATGCATTAAATTTGCAATATAACAAATCTCGCCAGTCATCAATTACAAAAGAAATTACAGAGATTTCTGCTGGAGCAGAAGCGTTATCTTAAAATTAATAAAGTTTTTAAAACATTATGAATAAAGGTAAGATAATTCAAATAATTGGGCCAGTGGTCGATGTTGAATTTGAAGAAGGAATAAGGCTTCCAGCCATTTATAACGCCTTGAAGGTGAGGCACGAGAACGCAGAAATTATTTTAGAGGTTGTAAAACACTTGGACCAAACAAAAGTAAAAGCAATTTCTTTGCAATCAACAGATGGGTTGCAAAGAGGAGCTGAAGTTGAAGATACTGGAAAAATGATTGAAGTCCCTGTTGGACTAGAAGTTTTGGGAAGCATTTTTAATGTTATTGGAGAGCCATTGGAAGCGACAGATAAAAAATTCAAAAAACATTGGCCAATTCACAGAGCTTCTCCTGCCTTTACAGAGCAGGCAACAAAAACAGAAGTTTTTGAAACTGGAATTAAAGTTGTTGACTTGATTGCTCCATTTATTAAAGGAGGAAAAGTTGGACTTTTTGGCGGAGCGGGAGTTGGAAAAACGGTTTTCTTGCAGGAATTAATCAGAAACGTTGCCGAAGAGTCTGGCGGAGTTTCAGTTTTTGCCGGAGTTGGCGAAAGAACAAGAGAGGGAAACGATTTGCACAGGGAAATGAAGGAATCTGGAGTTATAAACAAGACTGCCTTGGTTTTCGGGCAGATGAACGAGGTGCCCGGCGCCAGGGCCAGAGTTGCTTTGTCAGCATTGACAATGGCTGAATATTTTAGGGATGAAGAAAAGAAAAACGTTTTGCTTTTCATAGATAATATTTTCAGATTCTCACAAGCGGGCTCTGAAGTTTCAACCTTGTTGGGAAGAATGCCATCGGCCGTGGGTTATCAGCCGACATTGGCTTCAGAAATGGCAGAATTGCAGGAAAGAATTACTTCAACAAAAAATGGAGCTATTACTTCGGTTCAGGCAATTTATGTTCCAGCTGACGACATTACAGACCCTGCCCCTGCAACAACATTTTCTCACCTAGATTCTACAATTGTGCTGTCCCGCGCTTTAACAGAAATTGGAATTTATCCGGCAGTTGACCCATTGGCTTCAACCTCAACAGCTTTATCTCCAAAAATAGTGGGCGAGAAGCATTATCAGGTTGCAAGGGATGTGCAAAAAACTTTGCAAAGGTACAAAGATTTGCAGGACATCATTGCGATTTTGGGTATTGAAGAATTATCTGAAGAAGATAAAAAAATTGTAAACAGGGCAAGAAAAATCCAGAGATTTTTATCCCAGCCATTTTTCGTCGCGGAAAATTTTACAGGCAGGCCAGGAAAATATGTAAAATTAGAAGACACCATCCGCGGATTCGCAGAAATATTGGAAGGAAAATACGACGATATTCCAGAAGAAAATTTCTACATGAAAGGAGGAATTGATGAGGTTTTTAAATAATATGAAGCTGTCAGTTTACTCATTAAAAAAAATATTGTTTCAGGGCGAAGCCACGAGTTTGAATTGCAATACAGTTATGGGCGAAATTACTATTCTAGACAACCACGAAACCTTTATCGGAGTTTTGGCAACAGGAGTTATAAAAATCGTTGATGCGGAAAACAAAGAATATTTTTTTCCGGTAAAGTCAGGATTTTTAGAGGTAAGGCCGGGCAATGAAGCCCGCTGCATAGTAGAAGAATAATATTTTGAATACCGCGTCCTCCTTGCCTTTGATTTATAGAAATAGTAAAATTAAGATAGCATGGAGGAAGAAAATAAAAAAATTTCCATATCAACAATTATTATTTCTGCCTTAGCTATAATAATTATTTTAGCTTTAGCGTTTTTATTTTATTATTATTCTGTTCAATCTATGTATCTGACCGGAGTAGAAACAGCGTCTGTTTCCGGCGTTGTCAGCATTCCGATAAAAAAAGAGCCAGTAAATCTCACCAATGTAATATTTTTTGAGCCTTCAGAGGTTTTGCCAAAGCTGCAGAAAAAAGGCGATTGTTTTACGAGCTCAAAAGCCGAGCCGTTTAGGGCAGATGCGTTCAGATGCAAGGTTTTAAATGAAATCTACGACCCATGTCTTGCCACAGACAAAATCGATACAGTTTTTTGCCAGGTAAATCCTTTAGCTCCCGAAGCTTTTTTAATTAAACTTACAAAACCTTTGCCAGAAGTTTTTTTGCCCGAGATTATACCAAACAACTGGGCATGGTTTGTAAAATTAAGAGACGGAACATATTGTTCTCCTTTCACAGGAATAAGACCTATTTTTGCAGAAGACCAAACCGCTTATTATGGCTGCAAATCAGATAACGAAAATGAGTATATTGTCTTAATGGGGGATTTAACAGCGGGCGATGTTTGGACGGCAAACAAGGCCATTTTTGCAAAAGAAGGCGACAACTGGGTAATTAAATCTTTAGAACAAGTTGAAGCGGACACAGTCTGGCAGTAATGAGCTACCAAGAAATTATCAAAAAATTAGAATCTCTCAAAAATCCGAGAAATGTTGAAGGCATGGCTCGTTTTGGCATAAGGCCGAAAACAAAAGTTTATGGAGTTGCTATTCCGGAATTAAGGAAAATAGCTAAAGAAATAAAAAAAGACCATAAGTTAGCGCTGAAACTCTGGGATTCAAAAATTCACGAGGCAAGAATTCTAGCAGGATTTATTGCCGAGGCAGAAAAACTTACAGAACAGCAAGTGGAAAAATGGGCTAGGGGTTTTGATTCGTGGGATGTTGTAGACCAGGTCTGTTCAAATTTATTTGATAAAACAAAGTTTGCTTATAAAAAAGTATTTGAATTTAGCAAGAGAAAAGAGGAATTTATTAAAAGGACTGCTTTTACATTAATTGCATGTTTGGCTGTGCACGATAAAAAAGCAAAAGATGATGTTTTTTTAAAGTTTCTTCCATTAATTAAAAAAGCTTCCATCGATGAAAGAAATTTTGTCAGAAAAGCAGTAAACTGGGCGTTAAGGCAGATTGGAAAAAGAAACAAAAAATTAAATAAAGAAGCAATAAAACTGGCAAAAGGAATCCAAAAAATGAACTCTAAATCCGCTAAGTGGATAGCCGGTGATGCAATTAGAGAACTAACAGGAGAGAATATTCAAAAAAGACTATTGTAATGAAAATATCAGTTAAAGCATTGTTTTTAATCCTTGTCGCAGCTGCTGTTATTTATTTATATTTAACAGATGTTTTATTGGCGCCAGGTTTAAGCCAGCAGACAAAGCCAGAAGTCTGTTATAAAGAGGCTTGTTTTTCAGTTGAATTGGCAGAGACATCAGCAGAGAGGGAAAAAGGATTAATGTTTAGAGCTCAATTAGGCCAAGACAAGGGAATGCTGTTTATTTTTGACAAAGAAGATATTTATCCTTTTTGGATGAAAAATACTTTAATTCCCTTAGACATAATATGGATAAATAGCGACAATAAGGCTGTTTTTATTGGCAAAAATATTCAACCTTGCCTGCCTGCGCAGGCAGGCAAAAGTTTTATCTGTCCAATGGTTACTCCGCCAGTAAAAGCAAGATATGTTTTAGAGGTAAATGCTGGACTTGCAGAAAAAATTGAATTAAAAATCGGCGACGAGATAAAAATAATCCCTTGACATTAACGTTTCGTGATATAATAAGATAAAGGTCGTTTTTTAAACGGGTCTAATTTATAAATATATGAAACTAACTACCATAGATATAATAGCTGTTGTTTTAGTGATTATCGGCGGTTTGAACTGGGGATTAATTGGTTTGGTGCAAGTAGATGTTGTAGCTTCTGTCCTAGGAGGGGCAGCATCTGTGCTGTCGCGAATTGCTTATGTTTTAGTAGGACTGGCAGCCATTTATTTTGCAGTTGTCTCAGTGAAATTAGAAAAGAGATAGAACATTGCAATAAAAAAATCCCGATAGGTCGGGATTTTTTTATTGCAAT
>CAZGLJ010000040.1:0-4733 GCA_964526025.1 uncultured Candidatus Saccharibacteria bacterium
ATTTCTTTATAATCTGGCAACTCAACATCAGGCAAAACTGTAATCGTTGCAGTAAAAATGAATTCACTGCCCCTTGCTATCTTTAAAATTTTAACTTCCGGCTGGCCGATCGGCTCTAATTTATTTTCTTTAACATAATCAGAATAAACATGATGTACGGCGTGGTCTCCAGCCTCCATTAAAAGCGATTCTGGCTTTATTCTTTCTTCAACCATTTTTAAGGGCGCCTGGCCGGGCCTGAAGCCATCAACTTTCACATGTTCTTTAAAATGCAAAAGAGCATGCTCAACATGCTTTTTAAATTCCTCTTCTGTCAGTTCAAACTCAATCTCTAATTGAGACTTTGGTAATTTAGTTTGCGTTGTCTTCATTATAGTATCAAAAGATTTGTTATTATTTTTATTAATTTTTCTTTTTCTGACCTGTCGCTTACTGCGATCAATAATGCCAAGGCGACTAACGCATTATCATTGATTTTCCTTTCCCCTGTCTCTTTATGCAAGTAGTTATTCTTATCCAAAAAATATACAAACAAAAATGAGGCAATTCTTTTATTGCCGTCGATAAAAGGATGATCTTTAATAATAAAATAAAGCAAGTGCGCCGCTTTTTCTTCTATTGAAGAATAAAGCTCTTTTTTATTAAAAGTCTGGTAAAGGGCGCCCATAATTCCGTTTAATTTATCTCCATTCTCTTTACCAAAAAATTCACTTGCTTCTTTTTTATTTCTTAATTCTTTGCCGACATCTGAAATAATTGATTTTGCAGAATCATAATTCAATATAAAACTGCCTCTCCCTTTTTTGGAAAGTGATAATTTTTCTGTGTCATATTTTTCCAACAGGGTTAAAGTTTTTGAATAATCGCCCAATAAGCTTAAAATTTCCTGTTCTTGCCCTGCTAGCAATTCGTGGCCAGATTTTTTCTGCAAAAATTCAATGGCAGTTTGCAACTCCTTAAATTTATCTTGCGCTTCAAGCAGCCTCTTTTCGTTTACCACATAACCCTTTACTAAATAATCTTTTAAAGTTTTTGTTGCCCAAATTCTAAATTGTGTCGCTCTTTTTGAGCTTACTCTATAACCAACCGATATGATTACGTCTAAATTATAGTGCTTTGTGTCGTATTCTTTACCGTCTTTGGCAGTTATTCGGAAATTCCGAATAACTGAATTTTCTTTAAGTTCATTAGTTTTAAAAATATTTTTAATATGTTCGTTGACGGCAGGAACGCCCTTATCAAAAAGTTCTGCTATTTGTTTTTGTGTCAACCAAACAGTATTTTGATCCAAGTTTACATCAATTTTTACTTTTTTATCAGGAGTTTGATAAATAACAATTTCTCCCTTTTTTATTTCCTTTTTTTTCATTTTTTTGTCTCAATCTGCGATTTAGGCAGTTTTTTAATCTCTGCTTTCATATAATTTTTGTTTTACCTCGTTGATTTTTATTTTAAATTCTCCCAACCAAATTCGCTGTAAAATACCTTGTTTTTTATGCAATCTATTGCCTGCCGTATATACGGGATTATATTCTCTGGCAAATTACCCAAATCAAACCACGATAAATCGTCGCATTTATTCGATTCTTTAATTTCAATATTTCCTTCCCATTTTTCAGCCGTAAAAAATACATCTATTCTAAATCCTTCAACACCCCATTCTGCGCCAGAAAACCTATGCATGAGATGGCCAACTTTCAAATCTTCCGGCTTTAGCAATACTCCGACTTCTTCTTTTGACTCTCTGATAACACACTGAGTAAAAGTTTCTCCTTCATCAACGTGTCCCGCCGGCAGACTATAATTTCCGTCTTGATACCCAGTATTAAATCTTCTGGAAAGCAAAATTTTTCCGTCTTTTATTAAGATTAAATACGACGCTGGGACTTCTCTGTGCCTTTCTTTTGCCATAAATTTATTTTTTAAGAATAAAAATTAAACTAGAAATGCGACGATTAATAATGCCACAATGTTCAATACTTTAATCATTGGGTTGATGGCTGGGCCGGCGGTGTCTTTGTACGGGTCGCCGACGGTGTCTCCAGTGACGGCTGACTGGTGGGCAAATGAACCCTTGCCTCCATGGGCTCCTGATTCAATGTATTTTTTGGCGTTGTCCCAGGCAGCTCCTCCGGTTGTCATTGAAATTCCAACAAATAACCCAGTAACTATTGAACCTATTAATAATCCGCCCAAAGCTTCCGGTCCTAAAATAAACCCGACTAAAATTGGGGCTGCAACCGGAATTAAGGCTGGCAATAACATTTCTTTAATTGCAGCTTTTGTAACAATATCAACGCATTTGCCGTATTCTGGCTTTCCTGTTCCATCCATTAATCCTGGAATCTGCTTAAACTGCCTGCGCACTTCTTCAACAACTTTTCCTGCTGTTTTACCGACAGCTCCCATTAAATATGAGGCAAACAAATAGGGGAGCAGTCCGCCGATTAAAAGTCCTGCTATAACTTTTGAGTCATTCAAAGAAAAAATCATTGAACCATTAACGCCTGCTTGCTCAGAATATGCGGAAAATAAAACTAATGCCGCCAGGCCGGCTGACGCAATCGCGTACCCTTTGGTTACTGATTTTGTTGTATTTCCCACTGCGTCCAGCGCGTCTGTGATTTTTCTAATTTCATCTGGCATTCCTGACATTTCCGCAATTCCGCCCGCGTTGTCTGTAATGGGGCCGTAAGCGTCAACCCCGACAACAATTCCCGAAACCGAAAGCATTGCCATTACAGCTAAAGCAACTCCATAAATTCCGGCCAACTGAAAGCTGACAATAGTTCCCAAAGCAATTAACAAAACCGGCAAAGCAGTTGACTGCATGCCGATAGCCAAGCCAGTGATAATATTTGTGGCGTGCCCTGTTTCTGAGGCCTTGGCAATTGACCTGACTGGCTTGTATTTTTTTGCGGTGTAATATTCTGTAATAACAAACATTCCTGCCGCAATCACCAATCCAACCAATGAGGCAAGATAAAGATTATTTACCGCAATTACAGAGCCTGCCATTAATTTTGCAATAACAGGGTAGAAGCTTATCGCTGATAAAATTACGGTAGCTGTAATTCCTTTGTACATGGCCGCCATAATTCCCTGTTTTTTTCCGAGTTTTACAAAAAAACTTCCAACAATTGAGGTTAAAATTGAAACACTTCCTAAAATCAAGGGCAGCATAACAAATTGCGGAGAAGCGGGAAACAATAAATCTCCGAGAATCATAGCCGCAACAGTTGTTACAGCGTAAGTTTCAAAAATGTCAGCTGCCATTCCGGCGCAGTCGCCCACATTGTCTCCAACCTGGTCGGCAATAACCGCAGGATTTCTTGGGTCGTCTTCTGGAATTCCTTTTTCAACTTTTCCAACCAAGTCAGCTCCAACATCTGCCGCCTTTGTGTAAATTCCGCCGCCGATTCTGGCAAAAACTGAAATTAAGCTGGCGCCAAATCCCAAACCAACCAACGCCGGCATATCTCCCTTTGTCAAAAGATAATATCCAGAAACAGCTAAAAGTCCCAAACTGACAACCATCAAACCAGTAATCAGTCCCCCCTTAAAAGAAATATCCAGTGCTTTTGCCAAACCTTTTTTTGCTGATTCAGCAACTCTTGTGTTTGCCTGTGTTGAAACAATCATTCCAATAAAGCCGGAAACTCCGGACAAAACTGCTCCCAGCAAAAACCCAACCGCCACCTTCCAGCCAAATCCAGGGACAATTAAAAGTATTAAAAACAAAACAACTCCCACAATAGAAACTGTTTTATATTGCCTTTTTAAATAAGACATAGCGCCCTCCTGCACTGCCTCGGTGATTGCCACTGCTTTTCCTCCGGCAACAGGCGATTTTCTGATTTGCGTTGTCAAAAACCAGACAAACGCAATCGCAAAAAGCGAAACTATAATCGGAAAATAAATTAAATTCATATTTTGAATTTAAAACTGATAAGCAAAATTGGCATGAGTAAAACTAATGCCAGTAAAACTTATTCAGCTTCAGCTTTTTTATCTTCTTTTTTTTCGTCAGAAGATTCGTCTTCTGATTTTTTAGATTTTTTGGCTTTCTTTTCTTTCTTTGGTTTCTCGCCCGCCTCAATATCCGCAGGATTTTGGGCGGGTTCTGCTGGCACGTCTGCTGTTTTAATGTCTATTTTCCAGCCGGTTAAATTGGCGGCGAGACGGACATTTCTGCCGTCTTTGCCGATAGCTAATGATAACTGGTCGGCTGGCACAAAAACAACTGCTGTGTTTTTTTCCTGGACTTCTACATTAACAATTTTGGCTGGAGCTAGGGCATTTGCAATATATTTTTCTGCCTTTTCCTGCCATTGTATCACATCAATTTTTTCGCCTCCCAATTCATTAATTACTGCCATAATTCTTGTTCCTCTCTGGCCAACGCAAGCTCCGATAGGGTCAACACCTTCTTCTTCTGAAACAACTGCAATTTTTGTGCGAAATCCCGGCTCTCTGGCAATTGATTTTATTATAACGGTTCCAGCTGCAATTTCAGGCACTTCCAGTTCAAATAATTTTGAAATTAATTTCGGGTATGCCCTTGAAAGCATCACAACAGAACCTTTTGGAGTGTCTTCAACTTTTAACATATAAAGTTTTAACCTTTGGCCCGGCCTGTAAAATTCGCCTGGAATTTGCTCTTCCCTGCTTAAAATACCCAAAGTTTTTCCAATATCAACAAAAACCGTGTGGCCTTCAACTCTCTGCACAAT
>CAZGLJ010000041.1:0-2821 GCA_964526025.1 uncultured Candidatus Saccharibacteria bacterium
GCATCTGCTGTCCTGAAAATTGACCCTATATTTTCCAAACTTCTTATATTGTCGCAAATTACATAAAAATCCCTCATTAAAACAATTTTATTACTTTACATGGCAAAAAGCAATAAAAAAAGCCCGAGATTTTACTCTCGGGATTTATTCAGCATCAACTAAATTACTCGCTAACAAATCGTTTTTCTACCTCTTCCCAATTGACTATATTCCACCAGTTTTCTATGAATTTTGCCCTGTCATTTTTGTAATCTAAATAATACGCGTGCTCCCAAACGTCTAAACATAATAATATTTTTTGCTCCGGATAAAAATTTACGTTGTGTTTTTCAACTTGGATTATCGCCATGCTTCCGTGTTCTCCATGTTCTTTATGAAAAGCCAATATAGCCCAGCCAGAACCCTCAACTAATTTTGCTGTTTCTGAAAATTCGGTTTTAAATCTCTCAAAACTGCCAAACTCTTTTTCAATCGCTTCTAAAATTTTCCCTTGAGGTTTATTTTTGTCAGAGCTGGCAGAAGCCATAATTTTCCAAAACGTTTCATGCAGAATATGGCCTGCCACATTAAATGAAAGCGATTTTAAAACTGATTTATAATCTAATTCGGTATTTTTGTCTCTCGCGTCTTGAATTTTATCTAATAAAGCATTAGCTGCATTAACATAAGCTAAATGGTGCTTGTCGTGATGAAGCATTAAAACTTCTTGCGACATATATGGCTCTAAGTCTTTGTATCCGTACGGCAAATTTGGCAATTTATACTTTTCCATTATTTTAATGTTTAAATTAATTTTTCTCGTCTTTCCTGGTGCAAACCGGACAATAGCTCAAAAGATGTTGGCGCAGCTTTTCTTCTCTTTCCGAACTGGCTTTTAAGTTATCAAGCCAGACTTCAAAATTCGCCTGGCAAACAATGCACTGCATATTCTTTTTTTCTATCTCTTTCCTTATTTTTATTTTTTTCATGCCTTTGGGTTTTTTGTAAGAAATACCCCAATAACTTATTAACAAGGGCAGGATAAATTGTTTTCTGGCATTGCATATTCTTCTCTTTCATTATACTCCTGCTTCTTGCCTTTGTGCCACTGCTGCACCGGCCTAATGTAGCCCACAACTCTTGAGTAAACCTCGCACCTTTTAAAGTTTCTCAATGATTTGTCTTGTTCATAGCATTCGTTGCATTTAAAAATATTTATTATTTCTCCAGAATCTTTATACGAAAGAAACAAGCCGTTTTCAATATTCTCGTTTTTAATAATAATTTCTTTTCCGCAGTCGTGGCAAACGTTATCCTCTTTTGCACTTTTTACAAATTCCATAAAAATAAATTCTATAACTATTAATTTTACCGACCTTTAATTTTTTATTTTTTATAATGCTGCACTTGGAGCATTCGTCAAAAATATCAAAAACCGTCCCGCATCCCTGGCATATAAAATGGCTGTGATCAGATAAATCTCCGTCAAAAAAAGTAATATCTTTCGTGGAGATTTCCTGAACCTCGCCCTTTTCTTTAAGGTTATTTAAAATCCTGTAAATCGTGGCTCTGCTTATGCGGGGAAGAGCTCTTTTTGTCTCATTATAAACTTTTTTGGCAGATGGATGGCTTTTGGTATTTCTTATATAGTCTAAAATAATTTCTTTCTGGGAAGTCATCCTTTCTGCAGTTCCGGAGTTTTCTTTTTCCATATAGCTATATATATTAATAATAGTTATTCCTTATTAAATCTTATTCTTAATAAGAAAACGTGTCAACTCTTCACCCTGTGGATAACCATCCTTATTAAAAAAGCCCCCGTAATGCGGGGCTTACATATTTTTTACTGCTTTTTATTTGGAGTTTCCTTCGTTCTCTTTTTTATCTTCTGCCAGCCCTATTAAATAAACCGAAACTATAACCACAATTATTGTCACCAAAAACGCAGAAAAAACCTTGACTAATAAGCTATCGGAATTTAAAGGGAAAAAATACTGTATTATTGCTTTTATCGCATCGTTCCAAGCTAAACCAGCAACCAAACCAAAAGCTGCAATAATATATCCTATCGTGCTTTTCTTCACTTCCCTGCTTAGCCTCGCCTGCTCTTCTTTGATTTTTTTAAAGCTGTTTTTTATTTTATCATTCATGTTTTTCATTCTCTAATAAAAAATAGTTTTAGTCAAATGATAATGATTTTTCATTTTATCTTTCTTTGATTTATTCCATAAAATCCAATCTAATTGAAAAGCTGGCATGTCTTGGCCCCTTGCCTTTAACTCCTTCTTTAAAATTTCTACTGCCTGGACAGTTGCGCTTCTTATTTCTAACTCCTGCAAAGACCCCATCGGAATTAAAACCTTATTCTTGATTTTTTTATTTAATCTTTCAGAATACTCCAATATCCCGAGAAAATTTAAAATCTGCGGTATCTTATAGTCCGGAAAACAAGTTAAATAATCTAAATCTTCAAAATACCCTATTCCCTTGCCCTTGAATGCTCCCCATATTTCAGAGCATAAAATTTGAGCCCTTTTGAGCAAATATATTTTTTTGCCTTGATAACTAAAAATATCATTAAAACCTGGCAGTTCTTTGCAAATTTTATGCGTCAATAAACAAAACTTATGATTTGCAGATTCTACAAATTTTTTTGAGCCGCCGTAATTTTTAATAATTGATTTTGCTGCTGTTCTTGCAATCTGCCACCTCTTTTTTAAGAACAACAAATTTTTTCCACCCTGTAAAATATTTTTGAAATCAGCAAAAGAAATTTTTGATAAATAATATAAATCGGCTTTTTCAGGATTATCTTCAAAAAACTTTTTTAATGCCAGAGACA
>CAZGLJ010000041.1:2921-4507 GCA_964526025.1 uncultured Candidatus Saccharibacteria bacterium
ACCGGATTTTCCATGCTAAATTTCACCTTTTTTAATTTTTGTCCTGATGTCTTCTACAAAATTATTAAAATGCCAAAGATTGTGAAATGTTAATAATTTAAAAGCAGTCATCTCGCTTGCTTTTAACAAATGCGAAATGTAGTCTTTTTTGTAATTTAAACAAACTTTACAGGTGCAGCCTTTGTCCAGCGGTTCGCGTTTTTTTAAAAACTTTTTTTCTTTCAAATCCAATTTTCCCTCAGATGTAAATGCAATCCCCCTGCGGCCATAATGTGTCGGGACTGTGCAGTCAAATAAATCAACGCCTGATTTTATTATTATTTCCATATCTTCAAGGTATCCTATGCCTAAAAGATGCCTCGGTTTTTTTTCGTTTAAATTAGGAATAGTCCAGTCTAAAATATTTTTCATTTCCCGTTTTGACTGGCCCAAATCTCCGCCGATTCCATAACCTGAAAAATCCAAAGAATCAATAAATTTTGAACTTTCTTCTCTCAATTCTTTAAATTTTGAACCCTGCACAATACCAAACAGCGACTGGCGTGATTTTTTAGTTTTTAAACAGATTTTTGCCCATTTATGCGTTCTCTCTAAAGACTTCTTCGCGTAATTTAAATCGGCTAAGGGAGCTGTGCATTCATCAAAGGTAAAAATAATATCTGCCCCCAATTTTTCCTGAATTTTAATTGATTCCTTGGGCCCTAAAAATAACTCGTCTCCGTTTATCGGCGAATGAAAATGCACGCCATCCTGGTCTATTTTAATCTGCTGCGGCTGTTGATTTTCTTTTATTGCTTCTCCCTGCCCGCCCGGAAAAATTTTCAAAACCTTGCCAACGCCGTAATCTCGGCCAAAACCCAAAGAAAAAACCTGAAAACCGCCAGAATCTGTCATCAAGGGCCTTTTCCAATTCATAAACTTGTGCAGCTTTCCTGCTTTCTCCACAATTTTTTCGCCCGGCTTTATATGCAAATGAAAAGTGTTGGCAATTAAAATTTGGGATTTCGTTTCTTCCGCTTCTTTGCTGTCTAAAGTTTTTACAACTGCCTGGGTGGCAACAGGAACCAAACACGGAGTCTCAATAACTCCGTGATCAGTTTCTATAAATCCCAATCGCGCTCTGCTCTGTTTTGACTTTTTAAGAATTTTAAAATTCATGGCTGTAAAATGTCTTCTGTCCTGCCGTTTATAGAAATAACAACGCTTTTTACTGTCGGAAACTGCTTTAAAGTCTGTTCAATTTGAGCCCTGATAGCCGACACGCGGCAAGAGCCCCCAACCTGGTATTCCAACTGTTCATTAAAATCAGCCCATGCTGTGCCGCTTTCCATTCCAATCGCTAAGCTTTTAAGCCCTACCCCGTCATTTATGCTGGTAAAAAATCCTTGATTTTTTTCATCCTGCGCAGGCCCCTTAAAAAGCTCATTTAAAGCAGCCGAGCCTGTTGATTCTGTTTTTGGTATTTCCCTTTCAACCGGAAAAACTTTGTTGCAGGAAAATTCCAGATCCAGTTTATTGTTATTAAAGTAAACTTTTATTTTCATTGTTTCTATTTGGCTCAAGGTTACGGGTATTTTAATTTCCTT
>CAZGLJ010000042.1:0-4463 GCA_964526025.1 uncultured Candidatus Saccharibacteria bacterium
CAAAGTGCATTTTGACGGGCTAATTCGAAACAACTTTAAAAAACTAAATTTCCAATTTAACATGGTTTATTAAATTGGGTTTACATTATTAAATTATCAAAATACTTTCCTTCCTATCTTCTCTGAAAAAAATACCCACGAAGATATCTAACTGTTAGAAACCTTCGTGGATATTTTACAAAACTTTTAGTTTTTAAAATATGTCTTTTTTGTCTTTAAATTTTAATTGTATTTTCCAACTACAATTTACATTCTATTCCAAAATAAACTCTTGTCAATACCCTTATTCGTCTTTATTCTCTTTCTTAACGTATTCTAAAAGCATATATGCCCTATCTCCCTCTATGCCAACTCCGAAGCATTTTGGAGCGGGCGTTCCACCTTGAGCATTTGTACCCAAAGATAATTCCTCTTTTTTATATTCTTCTAAAGAACTCGGGTCGCTCAATTTAAAAACATATTTTTCGCCACGGTCTTCTGGTTCTAAGTAGTGCCCCTCTTTATCGAAAGCGGAGGCGTTTCTATTTCCCATTGTAACCTTATATGTAATATTTTCTCCTTCCTCTGAAATTAGCTCGTATGTTGTGGAGACGTTTTCAATATTTAGCTTATCTTTAAAAATTTTACGAGTTATTTCTGAATCTTTCATCCACCTCTCCTGTCGTTTCTCCATAGGGTCTTGAGGAAGATCATTTTCAACCTCCTTGGCTTCACTCATTTTTTTATCTAAAATAAGCAAATACTCTTTTTTCTTTTCACCATCATCCATATATTCCTCGACAAAACGCCTAAGGTTTCCGACAATGTGCCCCTCTACAAGTTGCACATTTTGTCTTTGGAGATACTTATTAAATCTATTTGGTGCAATTACATCCACACTGTCTAAATCAGCGAATAAAACCTCTATTTTTCCCATACTTTTATCATAAACTATTCCCACTGCATCATTTTCTGAAACACGTATTTCTTTTTTTAAATTTTTAAAAAGACCAATATAAAAATCAATAGTTTCTTCCATATTTTCAACCCTATCAACCCTTGATTCTACAAGTCGCTGATGATCGCTTTCAACGCCTTCAACCTCTTTTTTATTATTAGGCAAAACTAAAAAATAATTTTCTTCCGCCCCTTTCAGGCTCATTAAAACACGATTGCCATTTTTATTAAGGCGATATGTAGTCCATGTGGGAATCCCTAATTCTTTTAGCTCGTGGTGCACCTTTACTGATTTTTCTGCAGACTTATAGGCTAAGGTAGGCTCAGAAAGAAAACCATATAAACTTTCGCCTTTTTCTGTAAAAGTTTTGAACCTCTTCTCAGCAAAATATTTAAATCCTTTCTTTCCTTTTTCGGGATTAGCTTCTCCTGTTTGATATTTAACTTTGAAAACATCACCATATCTACCACCTCCCAAAAATTCCCTGTCAGTTATTGGTCTTTCTGAATATGTTTTTAATTCTGGTGGCTTCGGCAAATTTTTGTCTTGTCCGGCGGCTGACGGATTAGCGTCGTCTCGAGGCTCGCCTTCTCTAAATTCTGGCATAATTTTTAGTACGTACCTCAGTACGTACTTATTTACGTAATTAAATACTTACCTAATTAACCGGGCTATTTTTATATTCCCAGTTTTTGATTAAATGCGAATATTTATTCTCTAATTTTAAATAATCTTCTTTTAAAAGCAACTGCAATTTTATATTTGGATATAACTTTCTGAATTTTTCGTCTCTTATTTTTGAATATTTCCAAAGGAAATTTTTGACTTCAATATATTTATCAAATTTCGGCAAATAAAAATCTGGCGTATAGTTCTGTTTCCCTATATCAAATGTTTTTGGCTCGTATTCCCATTTAACGCCTAAATAATTTTGCAAACGAGCAAAATTCGCTTCCCACCGGCTATAAAAGTAAATTTTATCGCTGATATCTTTTCTTATTCCAGCTTTTCCTCTGGAAGCTTTCGGTGAAGTCGGTTTTCCACCAACAATCGCCATTGTACATTTATTACTACAATACTTTCTTTTCATCCACCGCTCTATTAAAAATTTCTTTTTGCATTTTGGATTGGCACAGATAATTTTAACTCTTGGAACTATTATTTGCCCTGCATACGGATTTTTTCTCCCCTTTAACGCCTTACCTATTTTAATTTTCTGTTCCGCAGACATCGGACCTCTTTTTGCATTATTTACTATCGCAGAACATCTTTGCGAACAATAAATTTTAGGATCACTATGTACAACCTCAAATTTTTTACCGCACCCCTTTCTAGCACAAATCATTTTTTCCTTTCTGTACATAAGATCAAAAACTCCTTTTTGCCAATTAGCTTTTGTTATAGCACTTTGTTTCTCTTGGTATTCTTTTTTATCGTAAGAATGGTGTGACATTAATTAATTATATCACAAAACAGAATAGCCATCTATACGACTTGAACTTATTATCTAAAAAGCCTCCTATTAGAATCGGACTAATGTCTGCGGTTTACAAAACCGCTGCTTTGCCACTAAGCTAAGGAGGCAAAATTTCTACTTTTTATCTTTCAGCTCCTTGTCTATTTTCTGGGCTTTTTTCCTTATTCCGTGCAAAAGAGCGTCAATTTTTGTTTCTATTTTTAAAATCATCACCTTAACCCATGAAAGAAATTTATGCAAAAAAATCTGCTTCTTAAAAAAACCCAAGATTTCCTTTATTTTCTGCTCTATCTCTAATATATACTGATGTTTTTTAAAACCAGTGCTACCGTTCCGCGGCAAATCATTCAAAACCGGAATTTTTCTAACCAAAATAAGCAATATGCCCCCAAAACTGAAAACGAAAATAGCTAAGGCGATAGATTCTACGAGCATATTTTTATATTTCGTATCTTGTAAATTTTTTAATCTCTATATTTTCGCCTATTTTAGCAACGGCCTCTTCAATAACGTTTTTCATTGTTTTTGAATCGTCTTTTATCCAAGGCTGTGAAAGCAGGGAAACTTCTTCTTTATACTTTTTTAATTTTCCTTCAAGAATTTGCTCTACAATTTTTTCTGGCTTTCCGGAATCTTTTATCTGCTCTTTGTAAATTTTTGTTTCTCCGTCTAAAAATTCTTCTGGAATATCCTCTTCTTTCACAAATAAAGGCTTCATTGCCGCAACCTGCAAACAAATTTCATGCGCTAAATTTTTAAAATCTGGAGACTTTGCAACAAAATCAGACTCGCATCTTATATCCAATAAAACTCCTGTTTTAAAATTAGGGTGCAGATAAGTGTCGATAATTCCTGCTTTTGTTTCCCTAGAAATTTTCTTGCCAGCTAAAGTCCTGCCCCAAATTCTTAAAAGCTCTTTGGCTTTTTCTACGTCTCCCTTTGATTCTTCCAATGCTTTTTTCACTTCTGAAACTGAAACCCCAGTTTCTTCGCGGAGCTGTTTAACTTGGTCGATTAATATCATTTTATTTTATGTTTGCTGGCTTTGAATTTATAATAACTTCTTTCACTTTATCTATTATATACCGCACAGAGGAAATTGCATCATCGTTTGCCGGAACCAGATAATCTGCTATATCGGGATTAATGTTTGTATCAGTTATCGCAATGATTTTGATTGCTTTTATTCTGGCTTCTCTGGCGCATGTCTCGTTTTTGTCTAAATCAAAAATAAAAACAGCCTCCGGCAGTTTTGACATATTTTTGATGCCCTCAAACTTAATTTTTAGAGACTTTAATTCTTTGTCAAATTTTATTCTTTCTTTCTTGGTGTATTTTTCTAATTCTCCTGTTGCTTTCTTTTGTTCCAAGTCTTTAAAATATCCCACTCTTTTTGATATTGTTTCAAAATTAGTAAAGGTTCCGCCTAACCACCTCTCTGTGACATAAGGAACTTCGCAGTCTTGGGCAGCTTGTTTCACTAATTCTTTTAACTGGACCTTAGTCCCTACAAAAACTATCTGTTTTCCGTCAGAAACAATGCCTGAAATAAACTTTAACGTTTTTTCAAATTCCTTAGCTGTTTTTTCCAAATCAAAAGTATGCGCATTGTTTTTAATGCCAGAAACATATTGTTTCATTTTAGGATGCAATCTTGAAACTTTATGCCCAAAGTTCAATCCCGCCTGCATCATCTCATCTATATTTAACTTAATGTCTTCTTTTGCCATATTTATGTCGCACAATAAATTATTTTTTCTTCTTTTTTGAAGCAGTTTTCTTTTTTGACATCCTTTCTTTAAACTTCTGCACTCTGCCTAATGTATCTAAAACTTTTTCCTGTTTTGTATAAAAAGGATGGCACTTAGCGCAAACTTCCGTTTCTATAAATTCTTTAGTTGACCCAACAGAAAAAACATTCCCGCACGCGCAGCGGACTGATGCTTTATTGTAGTATTTAGGATGAATATCTTTCTTCATAATAGTTTATATGTTACCAAATAATCTTTTCAAAAGCAAGGTTTTGTGATATTATTTCTAAATATGGAA
>CAZGLJ010000043.1:0-4436 GCA_964526025.1 uncultured Candidatus Saccharibacteria bacterium
GCGCAGAAGAAGGCGTAATTTCCACCCCAAACCAGCGGATTTTTATAGCTAAACTTTCCCCGGTTGATAATGGAAAGCTTCAAGAAAATCTAAGTTTATTAAGCGAAAATTTAAAAAGGGCAAAAAGCCAAGAAATTATCAGCATTTTAAGCAAGCTCGCGCCTAATTATAAATATTAAGAATATTTTGTTTAATTTGCATTCTATGATAAAATAATAAATAAAGATTTTATGATTTTTTTCAGGCAATACAAAAAAATTGTTTTTTTTACTGGCATTTTTCTGTTTTTATTGGTTTCTTCAACAGCTTACGCTGCCAGCGTAGGCGAGGTTGTCAATTTTAACGTTGACAAAAATTTTGACTCAGCATCCAGGACCCAAGTTGCATCAACTTTAATAAAAACCACAAGCAATCTTTATTTTTATGTTGAAAAGTCCTGGTGGGATTTGCAGTCGCAGGCAAAGCAGAACGAAATTTTAGTCGCTTTAGATAATTTGTCTAATGAATTTAATAATAAAATTTATCCGACTTTAACTTCAGTTTTTGGTTTTGAATGGAAGCCGGGGGTGGACGGAGATAGCAGAATTACTATTTTATTCGAGGCCATGAACAGCGACGAGGGCGGCTATTTTAGGACAGCAGATGAATACATAAAACTGCAGCTGCCAGATTCTAATGAAAGAGAAATGATTTATTTGGCCCTTGACCATATAGACGACCCTCGCCTCAAAGCATTTTTAGCCCACGAATTTGTCCACTTGATAACCTTTAACCAGAAAGACAGGCTCTTGAAAGTTGAAGAAGAAGTGTGGCTAAACGAAGCAAGAGCAGACTATAGTTCTGCTATTTTAGAATATGACAGTAATTATGAAGGGTCAAATTTGCAGCAAAGAGTTAAAGATTTTATACAGAACCCATCCGACTCCGTAACCGAATGGAAGGGCACAAAATATGATTATGCCACAGCTAGTCTTTTTACGCGTTACATTTTAGACCATTACGGGATAAATATTTTAATAGACTCTTTGCAGTCAAAGTATGTTGGCATAGACAGCATAAACTATGCTTTGTCGAAAAACGGGTTTGAAGATGATTTCAATAAAATTTTTACCAACTGGACTATCGCCTCTGTTATTAATAATTGTTCTGTAAGCAGAGAATATTGTTATTTAAATCAAAATTTGAAAAATTTTAGATTAGCTCCCTCTCTTAACTTTCTGCCTTTAACCGGAAACGTTTCTTTGTCTGTAAGCAATGTTACAAAAAATTGGGCCGGAAACTGGTTAAAATTTATCGGCGGGGACGGGGATTTAAAGCTTAATTTTTCCAGTTTGGCTGGTTTGGACTTTCAGGTGCCTTATATAATTGAAGATTCGGAAGGCAGTTATGCTGTTAGATTTTTGGCTTTAGACAAAAACGAGAAGGGAGAGATTGATATAAAAAAATTCGGGACAGATTATAAATCATTGATTATTATTCCTTCGCTTCAATCAAAGCTTTCGGGTTTTGACGGCTTGGAGCCGACTTATCCTTTCAGCTATACTATTGAAATTACGGGAAACACTCCTGTAGGCAGCCAAGATTTAATACAGCAGCTTTTAGACAGAATTGCTTATTTGAAGGCTGAGATTGCAAAACTCCAAAGCCAAAATAATCCAGGCGAGAATAATTTTTGTTCCAGATTAAATAATAACCTTTATTTGGGCATATCAAACAGCAATGAGGTAAAATGCCTGCAAGCTTTTCTAAAATCGCAAGGCCAGGATATTTATCCGGAAGGATATGTAACTGGAAATTTTCTTGGCTTAACAAAAATAGCTGTAATAAAATTTCAGGAGAAATACGCTTCAGAAATATTAACACCCTTGGGGCTTTCTTCGGGCACCGGCTATGTCGGGTCCTCAACGAGAGCCAAAATTAACCAGATTTTAGGCGGATAATTTTCCCTTGACTTTCTTTTTTAATTTGATATACTATAAGCGTGAGTGTA
Organism: uncultured Candidatus Saccharibacteria bacterium; assembly: GCA_964526025.1. GTDB lineage: Bacteria > Patescibacteriota > Minisyncoccia > Minisyncoccales > Staskawiczbacteraceae > UBA11703. The sequence continues at coordinate 1,991 of CAZGLJ010000043.1, forward strand.
AATTCTTCGTTCGCGAAGGACTCTAATTATAAGTCGGAAAAAAATCTCCCTCGAGCGAGATTTTTTTCTTTATACAAACTTGTTTTTATAATTTATGTTATATATAATAAAAGCGGCTGCAGGATAGCACTCACATAGACTTTTATATTGGAGTAAACTCTGCAGCCACTAAAAAAACCTCGCCAAGGCGGGGTTTTTTTAGTGGCGGTTGATAGTTAATAGTTTTTAGTTTATAGTTAAAAAAAATGAAAAATATTTTGGAAAAAGAATTGTCCGGGGTTCAAAAAAATATTTTACTGAAAAACTATACCACTTTTAAAATTGGAGGACCTGCCAAATATTTTTTTATTGCAAAGAATAAAGATGATTTAATAAAAGCCGCAGCAGCAGCTAGAAAGCTTAAATTGCCTATTTTTGTTTTAGCTGGCGGAAGCAATATCTTAGTTTCTGATAAGGGTTTTTACGGGCTGGTTATAAAAATCAATAATTCTAAAATTGCAATTCGCAATTCAAATGAAGTTTGTGTTGACGCTGGAGTAATATTGCCAAAACTAGTTGAGATTGCTTTAAAAAACAGATTAGAGGGATTGGAATGGGCAGCAGGAGTTCCTGGCACTGTCGGAGGCGCTATATACGGCAATGCTCAGGCGTTTGGCAGTAAAATATCAGACTCAGTTAAAAAAGTAGAGGCGTTGAATATAAAAACATTGAAGATTAAAAATTTTACGAGAGGCCAATGCCAGTTTTCTCTCAAAACCAGTGCGTTCAAAAAAAACAAAAATCTAATGATAATTTCTGCTGTTTTAAAACTAAAAAAAGGGAATGAAAAAAATATTCGCGAAATAATTAAAGAAAACATAAGATATAGAAAGAAAAATCATCCAATATCTTTTCCGTCTGCCGGTTCAGTTTTTGTGAATCCCGAAAGCAAGAAAAAAACTTTGCCGGCAGGCTATTTAATTGAAAAGTGCGGATTAAGCGGCAAGAAAATAGGAAAGGCCCAAATATCCAAAATACATTCTAATTTTATAGTTAATTTAGGCGGGGCTAAAGCCAGAGACGTTTTAAAGCTTGTAGATTTAGCCAGGAAAAAAATTAGGAGAACTTTTGGAATAGATTTAAAAACAGAAGTGCAATTTGTAGGCTTTGATAAAAAGTGATATATAATAATATGAGAATTACCATAAAGGCAAAAAATTTGGAACTGACAGAGGAACTGCAAAATTTTATCGAAGAAAAAATTGGCAGCCTTAAAAAATTCGTTAAAATTTTAAAAGAAGAAAGGGGCGAAGGAAAAACTTTAGCCGAAGCATTTGTAGAAGTAGAAAAAGAGACGAGGCATCATAAAAAAGGGAAAATTTTTAAGGCGGAGGCTCAGATTAGTTTGCCAGGAAAAATTTTGATGGCTCAGGCGAGAGGAGAAGACCTACCTGGTATTGTTGTTAAATTAAAAGATGCGTTGCAACAAGAAATTAAGAAATATAAACTTAAAAATAAAGAATTAAATATAAGGAAACAAAGAAAGGAATTAAAGGAAAATTAAAAATTACGATGATTCCCACTAAAATGTTTTTTACCAAGGGCGTTGGCGTAGCGCGGCATCAGCTGATGTCTTTTGAGCTGGCATTAAGAGACGCTGGCATAGAAAAATTTAATTTAGTTTCAGTGTCCAGTATTCTGCCTCCTGGTTGCCAGAGAATAACTAAAGATAAGGGTTTGGAAACGTTAAGGTCGGGCGAAATTGTTTATTGTGTTTTAGCAAGAAACGCGACTAATGAACCGAATAGATTGGTTGCAGCCTCAATTGGCTGCGCAGTGCCAGCTGAAAATGACCAGCAGTATGGTTATTTGTCAGAGCACCATCCTTTTGGCGAAACAGATGAAAAAGCGTCAGATTGCGCAGAGGATTTGGCGGCAACAATGCTGGCCATGACGCTTGGCGTTGAATTCAATACTGAAAGCGCTTGGGACGAAAGAGAAAAAGTTTATAAAATGTCTGGTAAAATTGTGCGTACCACAAACGTTACCCAATCAGCTCAGGGAAATAAAGACGGCCTTTGGACAACAGTCATTGCCGCGGCAATTTTCATTCCATAATTTTTATCAGTTAGCATATTAAACAAAGTTTAACAAATCGCATTGAATAAATGCGGTTTTTCGTATAGTATTATATATACATATATTATGTCAATTTTGTCTAAAATTTTTGGCGATGCCAATGAAAAATATATAAAAAATCTGGAGCCGATTGTTGAAAAAATAAATTCTTTTGAAAAAGATTTTGAGAAATTTTCACTAGAGCAATTAAAAGAAAAAACAAAAGAATTCAAGCAGCGGCTTGCCCGCCACAATGCCGCAGCTTTGGGCGGGGAAACTCTGGACGACATACTTCCAGAGGCTTTTGCGTTGGTCCGCGAGGCTTCAAAAAGGACTTTAAACCAGCGCC
>CAZGLJ010000044.1:0-2592 GCA_964526025.1 uncultured Candidatus Saccharibacteria bacterium
CTCTCACAGAAGCCGTGACCGCTGTGACTCTGCGCTTTCCTGAAATTCAGAATTCAGCCGCCTGAAGCCTTGACCTCAGGCAGATTCGCCTAATATCCGATTACAATCTTACCATATTGAAACAAAAAGTTAAACAAAAACCGACTCAATTAAAAAGTGCTGTTCAATTAGATAAATTATCTTATGTTCGTAAACAAAAAACGGACAAAATCGTCCGCTTCTTGATTTAAAAATTACTCTTTAACCTCTATCCCCATGTTGCGCGCGGTGCCTGCTATGATTTTCATTGCCTGCTCGATGTCTGTTGTATTCAAATCCGGCAATTTTTTCTCTGCAATTTCTCTTAATTGGGCTTTTGTGACTTTGCCAACTTTAGTTTTGTTCGGCACGCCGCTTCCCTTTTCAATCCCCGCTGCTTTTTTCAAAAGCTCTGAAGCCAAAGGCGTTTTTAATTTAAAAGTATAGCTTCTGTCTTTATAAATTGTAACCTCTGCTGGAATTGTAAAACCCGACATCTGCTGGGTTGCCACATTAAACTTCTGGCAGAACTCAGCAATATTTAATCCATGCTGGGCCAATGCCGGTCCAATTGGAGGCGCTGGCGTTGCCTTGCCTGCAGGAATTTGTATTTTTACTATAGCTTTTATTTCTTTTGCCATGATTTTTGCTAAATACTATGTTGTTTATAATTTTTTAATTTGCAGAGAATCTAATTCAACCGGAGTATCTCTACCAAACATATTAACTAACACCTTAATCTTGCCCCTTTCTTTATCTATCTCTGAAACTTTTCCTTCAAAACCCTTAAACGGCCCGTCTGTAATTTTGACATTAGCTCCAATTTCAAAATCAATTGTAAATTCCGGCTCCGACACTTCCATTCTTTTTATTAAGTCGTCTATGTCATGTTTTGAAACCGGAATTGGAGTGGTTCCGGCGCCCAAAAATCCTGTCACTCTTGGCGTGTTTCTGACCACATACCATGAAGCGTCTGTAACTACCATTTCCACCAGCACATAACCAGGATAAATTTTTTCCTCAACTGTTTTTCTTTTTCCGTTTTTTATTTTTATCTTTTTTTCTTTCGGGACGATTACGTTAAAAATTTTGTCTTCCATGCCCAAAGACTCAATCCTCTGTTTTAGGTTTTTAGCAACCGCGTCTTCATATCCGGAATAGGTATGTATTACATACCAATTTCTTTCTTGTTCAACTACTTGTTTTGGCATATTTTCTTAATTTTTAGAATACAAGTCTCTTGATTATCTCAGAAAATATAAAGTCTAATCCTCCTAAAAATGCCGCTACAGCAACTGAAACAGCCAGCACGATTAAAGTATATCTTAAAACATCTTTGTTAGAAAGCCAGCTGACTCTTTTTAATTCAACATAAACTTCTTTTAAAAATGATTTAACTTTTTCTGTTATATTCATAGTTTTGTTTTATATTTCTTGGTTTTTAAAATGGCCTTGGCGGCCATTTGTAATCTACTTACATAATAGCCGATAGATATCTATTAGTCAAGTCTTATATAATTATATCATAAAATAACAAGAAAAAAGCCCTACGAGTGCTTTTGGCATTCGTAGGGTTTAGTAATGTGGCGATTATTCGCCTTGAAGGGCGGCGGCTTCGTCGAGGAGAAAATCTTCCTCTGTGTCGCCGAAGTCTTCGGCTGTGACGTCTCGCCAATCGGCGATGTCGTCCTCATCTTCGATGTGTGAGTCATGGATTTTCCTCACCTCTTCGTGCAGGTAATCGTTGAACTCAGTCAGAGGAATTCCCAGCACTCTGGCGATGTCATCTGGCAAAGGCAGGTTTTCGCAGTCGTCATTGGCGACTGCGTTGACATACCTTTGGAAAACGATGTAAGTTTGGAGTTCCTCAATGGAAACTCCCCACTTTCTCGCCATCGCTACGAGGTCCGTTGCATCCAGATATTTCTCCTGGATAAAAAACGGCGACGGACCAGGATAGCGCTGGCCTTGCTGAAGGCAAGCGCTGCACTCCCGCGCCCAGATACGGTCCAGCTCTCTCACGCGTTCCATCGAGATCGTCTTCATGACAACTCTCCTAAAAAATCCTGAAAAGGGGTTAAAACCAATAGCCGCCAAGGCTAAATGTCAACGTACTTTACTTTATTAATTATAGCATATAAAACGGCCAATGTCAAATTTTGTCAACAAAAGCGTCGGGTAAAAAATCGCCCTGTTTTGACTCGGCTTTCGCTTTGTCAAAACAGGGCTTGAAGTCAGCAGGTCCAGTCAGACCTATTCTGTGGCTGAAATAGGATTTTTCAGGATTTCCCCAGTATGCCTCCGGCACAAAATCGCAACATGGTTGCGAAGAACATCAATGGCGCCTAATCTCTGCCTCCGGCAAACTTTCGGCTCTGCGGTGCAAGAGCCTTCCCTGTTGGTAAAAAAATCCCGTCCGGCTGGAACAAAGGCTGGGGTACCTTTTGCCTGCCAACTTAATGAACTATTTTATTAAATATCTAAATTTTTGGCGGCTTTTGCGTGAGTCTGAATAAATTTCTTTCTTGGTTCTACTTGCTCGCCCATTAAAATATCCAATGTTTTGTCCGCCAA
>CAZGLJ010000044.1:2602-4434 GCA_964526025.1 uncultured Candidatus Saccharibacteria bacterium
TTTTCTGGATTCATTGTTGTTTCCCACAACTGCTCTGGGTTCATTTCTCCCAAACCTTTGTATCTTTGTATAGAAACTGACGCCTTGCCCATATCTTTTACAATTTTATCCTTCTGGTCGTCTGAATACGCGTACTGCGCCGATTTTCCTGATTGAATTTTATAAAGCGGAGGCTGGGCAATAAAAATATGGCCTGACTCAACAATAGTTTTAAAATGCCTGTAAAAAAATGTTAAAAGCAATGTGCGTATGTGAGCTCCGTCAACGTCGGCATCAGTCATAATTACAATTCTGTGGTATCTTAATTTTTCAATATCAAAGTCTTCTCCGATTCCGGTTCCCATTGCGATAATTAACGCCTTAATCTCTTTTGATGCTAACATTTTATCTAACCTTGCCCTTTCAACATTTAAAATTTTTCCACGCAAAGGCAGAATTGCCTGGAATCTCCTGTCTCTTGCCTGCTTTGACGAACCGCCTGCTGAATCGCCCTCAACAATATATAGTTCTGATTCTTCTGGTTTTCGCGACAGACAGTCGGCTAATTTTCCTGGCAAGGCCAAACCTTCTAAAATTCCTTTTCTTAAAACTGTCTGGCGGGCTGCTTTGGCCGCCAGTCTCGCTTTTGTTGCTAAAAGGCAATTTTCAATAATCGCTCTTGCATCTGACGGATTTCTTTCTAAATAATCTGAAAGGCCCTCTCCCACTGCGGCTTCCACTGCGTTTTTAGCTTCCGGATTTCCCAGCTTTGCTTTTGTCTGGCCTTCAAACTGCGGAGTTTTAATTTTTACAGAAATGACAGCCGTTAAGCCTTCCCTGACATCGTCTCCAGAAAAATTTTCTTCTTTTTCTTTTAAAAATCCCTCCCTGCGGGCATAGTCGTTTAAAGACCTTGTTAAAGCGGTGCGAAAACCCGAAATGTGCGTGCCTCCTTCAACAGTATAAATATTATTGGCAAAACTTTCTTCCGTGCATTCCATTTCCTGAGTGTATTGAAAAGCCGCCTCAACAAAAATATCATCTTTGGTAGCAGCTGTTGAAAAAATATTCTGGTGGCGCGGAGTGTTTCCCAGAACTAAATATTTTACATAAGAGCCGACGCCTCCTTCAAAATAAAAAGTATAGCTGTATTCCTGGCCCTTTATTCTTTCATCGCGGAAAACAATTCTTACTCCCTTGGTCAAATACGCCTGCTGGCGCAAGTGGCCTAAAATTCTTTTTGGATCGTATTTTATTTCTGAAAAAATCTGCGGGTCGGCGTCAAAGGTTTGAATGGTTCCGGTTTTATTTGAATCTCCAACTTTTTTTACTGCCGATTTAGGATTTCCTCTGAAATATTCCTGCTGATATGCTCCCCCGTCTCTATGGACTTCAGATAGCATATATGTTGAAAGCGCGCAAACTACAGAAATGCCGACTCCGTGCAAACCTCCAGAAACTTTATAGGCCTCGCCGCCAAACTTTCCTCCAGCATGCAAGGTTGTCATAACTGTTTCTAAGGCAGACTTTTTTGTATCGGCATGTTTTTCTACCGGAATGCCCCTGCCGTCATCAGAAATTCTCACTCTAGTATTTGGCAAAAGAACAACCTCAATGGTTTTGGCGTATCCCGCCATTGCTTCATCTAAACAATTGTCTACCACCTCCCAAATTAAATGATGCAAGCCATCAATCCCTGTTGAACCAATATACATTCCCGGCCTTTTTCTGACTGGCTCCAGTCCTTTTAAGACATAAATATCTTTGGCTGTATATTCTCCATCTCTCCTCGCTTTTTTCGGCTCCCCGCCTACAACGCTTTGCGTAGCAATGCGGGCAGGAATTTTCGGTTC
>CAZGLJ010000045.1:0-4156 GCA_964526025.1 uncultured Candidatus Saccharibacteria bacterium
CAAAAATCGTGTCAACACTGCTGCCGGGCTTGGACTCGAACCAAGATGAGATGCTCCAGAGGCATCTATCCTACCGTTAGATGACCCGGCAAAATTATTAAACATCTAAATACTTTCTGACCACAATAAGGCTTGATATTATTCCTACTGCTATTCCAAAACCTAATTGTATTAATACAAGAATCCAGAAATTTGTCAAGAAATAATCAAACATATTAAAACCTGGCATCATAACACCCAAGTAGGGCGATAATAAATATGCAAATAAACCAGAAATTAAAATGCAAAAAATAAATGCAAAAAAACCATAAATTACTCCCTGAATTATAAAAGGGCCTCTTATAAACCAGTTAGAAGCGCCAACTATGCGCATGGTGCCTAATTCTTCTTTTGAGCTGTCAACTGCAAGTTTTATGGTATTAAAGACGACTAGCATGGCAACTAAAATTAAAATTGCCCCAGCAAGTATTCCAAATTTGTTTATGTTTGTAGTTATAGAATAAACTTTTTCGATCGTGTCTTTTTTCTGGTTGAAATCAACCTTATCAATAAGTTTGCCGAAATCCGAAGTCTGCAGAATATCAGAAATCTGTTCATACTGCAAGGGGTCGCCATTTGTTATGATATTTAAAGAAGGTAAAAAGGGATTGCTGCCGACTTGCTCTAATGCCTTTGCCAAAACGGGATTATCTTTATGGCGCTCGTTAAATATCTGAAATGCTTGGTCTTGTGAAATATACTCAATATTTTTTATATCGGGAGAAATTTTTAAAATTTCATTTTTGACATTTAAAATATCCTCCTCTAATGTTCCTTCTTCAAAATATGCCGTAATGTCAATTTTATTTTGGATTTCAGAAGTTAAATATGATGTTATGCCCTGAAAAAAGAAAAGTCCCGTCACTACCATTATAGTAACGATTAAAACAAAAATTGCCGCAATTGATATTCCTTTGTTTCTGGCAAAATCCTGAAAAGCAAACTTTATTACTCTTGCGATGTTTGTAAACATTTCTTAAAAAAATTAAATGATAAATTTTCCTTCTGCCTCATCTCTGATAATTTTTCCTCCGACTAAAGTTACAACCCTTTTTTGCAATTTGTTTATTATTTCCCTATTGTGTGTTAATAAAATTACCGTAGTGCCTGCTTTATTTATTTTTTCTAAAAGAGATATTACTTCGTACGTGTTGTATGGATCAAGATTGCCAGTCGGCTCATCGGCTATTATTATTTTTGGATGAATAACCAAGGCCCTGGCAATAGCCAGCCTTTGCTGTTCTCCGCCGGACAATTCTTTGGGAAAATTATTGCCCTTCTCCCGCAAGCCAATCAATTCGAGAACTTTTTGCACTTCTTTTTTTATTTCGCCGTGGCTGCTGCCCTTTACTTCTAAAACATAAGCGACATTTTCATAAACTGTTTTTGCCGGCAGTAATTTGTAGTCCTGATAAATTCCGCCAATACTTCTTCTTATGTTTTGGATCTCAGACGGTTTTGCGATGCGTATATTTTTATTTCTAAAATAAACTTCTCCGTAAGTCGGCTCCTCTAGCCCCAGTACAAGGCGGGTTAATGTTGTTTTGCCAGCTCCGGATTTTCCAATAATAGAAACAAACTCTCCTTCTTTTATTTCTAAAGATATGTCCTGCAGCACAGCTGTCGGGGACCCATTAGAAGAATGGGTGGGATATATTTTTGTTACCTTATCAAACTTTATCATTTTTATTTAGCTTTATTTCTGCCTCTATAAATTCGTCTAATTTCCCATCAAGCACTGCTTCCGGATCTGACGTTTCGTATTGTGTTCTTAAATCTTTTACCATTTTATAAGGATGCAAGACATAAGACCTTATCTGGTTTCCCCAGGAAGCAGAAACCGCATCTCCCTTAATTTCTTTTAATTCCTTTTCTCTTTTTTCTTCTTTCAACTGGTAAAGCTTGGCGTATAAAATTTTCATTGCATTTTCTTTGTTTTTTCCCTGCAATCTTTCTGTCTGTGAAGAGACTGCAATGCTCGTCGGAATATGAGTAATTCTTACAGCGGATTCTGTTTTATTAACGTACTGGCCTCCCGGCCCCGAAGCCCTGAATGTGTCAATTTTTAAATCTTCAGGTTTTATTTTAATTTCAACTTCTCTTTTTTCAATCTCTGGCAATACGTTAACTAAAACAAAGGACGTGTGGCGGAGCTTCTGTGCAGAAAAAGGAGAAATTCTCACCAATCTATGGACTCCTGTTTCTTTTTTTAAAAATCCGTAAGCATAATTTCCTTTTATTTCCAGTGTTGCAGATTTTGTGCCGATTCTGCCTTCAGGCCCGCCTGAGTCTCCAAATGACTGGTGCAGAATATTTGCCTGAAATCCTTTTGTCTGGCAATATCTTTCATACATTCGCAAAAGCATTGTCGAGAAATCCTGCGCGTCTTGTCCGCCAGCTCCGGAAAATATTTCCATTATAGCGTTGCTTTTATCGTATTTTCCTGAAAGAAAAGTTTTAAATTCCTGCTTTTCTATTTCTTTTTCTATTTTTTTAAAATCCGGGACGCCCTTTTGGTCGTCTTCTAATTCTTTTTCAATTTTTTCAATTGAATCAATTTCGTCTCTTATTTCCGAAATCTCCCGCTGAATTTCAGAAGCCTTTTCATTGTCTTGCCAAAAATCTGGCTTTAACGAATCTGCTTCAAGTTTTTTTAATTTACTTTTTTTTTCTTCAACCTCAAAGACACTCCACCAAATGATGGAGCCGATTTTTTAATTCTTCGGTTTTGCTGATTTTTTCTATCATTTTTTAAGATTATCATATTTTTACAAAATTAAAAAGGTCTGAGATTCATCAGACCCTATTCTTCACAACTTGGCTTTTTAAAATATACTGGCTGAACTTCTGTACCGCCAGCGACTGTACTGTCGGAAAATGGCAGCCAATCTTGTGCCTTTCTAACCCCTCCATTACAATCTTTTGCTAAAAGCGGCATTTCTTTGTCTGGCTCAATAACGACAAAATAACAATCTAATGGAAGTTCTGAAAATTTCATTATCTCATCCCATCCTTTCTACTTCAATCAAACCATCGTTTCCGCGAAGAAACACTTTAATCAGCCGCCAATTTTTTGCTTCTATGTGCTCTTGCTCTTTTAGTGTTCTTTTATCCTCTCCTGTCAACTTTTTGTAAGCCATTAGGATAAAATTAAGCAAAGACCAGTCACCGAAAATTTCTTCGGCGCCCACTCCCGTAATGCTAATAAAAAGCCTTCCTTTATGTTTTGCAAATAAACGATTATCAATCATCGCATCACCTCTTCTTGTAAAAGGACTTATATCGGAGCCAGCGGTCGGATTTGAACCGACGACCTACTCTTTACGAAAGAGTTGCTCTGCCACTGAGCTACGCTGGCGGATATCAAAACCGTTCATCGCGTGTGAATACCAAGTTTTTTTGTATCTTGTGAGCCAAAGAAAAATCTTTTATGGTTACTGGCTTATTTCTGAAAGCATCAAAACCTTTTTGCTTGTACCTGGGAATTAAATGCCAATGCACATGTTTTGTTTCGTCCATATAAACTAAATAAACTTTTTTTGCTTTTAGAGTTTTCATTAAAGCATTTCTGACAGCAAAAACCGTGTCCATTAAATAATCATAATCTCTATCCGGCAATTTACTTAAATCAGAAATATCTTGCTTAAAAGCAACAATAGTATGGCCCAGGGCAATAGGTTGTTTTGCTAAAAAAACGTATAAAATTTGGTCTTCGTATATTATAGATTTTTTGGGAGCTTTTAAAAGGTTTTCCATAAATTTTTGTTTATGTTTTATTTATATAAATCATATCAGAATTTATACAAAAAAAGAAGGGGTTAAATTCCAACCCCTCACTTGGTGATTTTAGCTTGCTATGGCTTTTAACTCTGACGAGACGGCGTCTGCATCAAGAGCCTTAAACTCTCCCTCCGATATTCTCGGCACCCCATCAAAAATCTCATTTGCTAAAACCTCCTTAATATCAGCTTGATTATCTGCCTCAAAAAGATATGCATGCCGCGAAACACTATCTGCGTTTTGTTTCTGCCCGCTCACATGCAAATGCTGTAAACGCGAACTCATTATCTCGGCAGCTTCGATTGCCAAATTCCCAATCGGATCGTTTTCGTAAGCG
>CAZGLJ010000046.1:0-2913 GCA_964526025.1 uncultured Candidatus Saccharibacteria bacterium
AGAAAATAATTAAAACTGTTGGAAATCCTGAAGAGAGATTTTCAGAAGATGCTTTGAGAATGCTACGGGCTGTTAGGTTTGCTACAATTTTGAATTTTACAATTGAAGAAAAAACCGCAGAAGCTATTAAAAAAAACAGCATTTGGTTAGAAGCAATTTCAAAAGAAAGAATAAGAGATGAGTTGTTAAAAATAATTATGGCAGACAAGGCCGCAGATGGAATTGAATTGTTAAGAGAGCTAGGTTTGTTAAAATATATTGTGCCAGAATTATTGGAAAATTATGGAGTTTCACAAAATAAGCACCATATTTATGATTGCTATACGCACGCTTTAAAATCTTTGGAATACACAGCCAAAAAAAAATTTAATATGTATGTGAGATTAGCTGCTCTTTTGCATGATATTGCAAAACCAAAAGTAAAGGCAGGAGAAGGCGAAAATGCAACTTTTTACAATCATGAAGTTGTGGGAGCTAAAATAACTTTTCAGCTCTTAAACAGATTAAAATTTTCTAAAAAAGATGTTGAAAAAATTACAAAACTGGTAAGATTTCATTTATTTTATTACAATGTTGGCGAAGTAGGCGATTCATCTGTAAGAAGATTGGTAAAAAATGTTGGTCCTGAAAATATGGAAGAACTTTTGCAGGTAAGGCAGGCAGACAGAATTGGGTCTGGCGTTCCAAAAGCTGAACCCTATAAATTGAGGCACTTAAAATATTTGATTGAAAAAGTTTCGCAAGATCCCATTCTGCCTAAAATGCTGAGAATCAATGGAAACGACTTGATGAAAATTTTAGATATAAAACCAGGGCCTAAAATCGGCCAGCTCTTAGATATTCTTTTAGGTTATGTTTTAGACGACCCAAAAAAGAACAATAAAGAATTTTTAGAAAAAGAAGTTGCAAAATTAGGAAAATTAAGCGATAAAGAATTAGAAAAACTTGCGGAAAAATCAAAGCAAGAGAGAGAAAAAGTTGAAACAAAGCGCGACGAAATGACAAAACAAAAATATTGGGTTACTTAGCTCGGCAGTGAATTTTCTGCTAGCACTCGTTTGCCCAGCGGTAAACTCGTTCAGTCCTCGGCGATTTTTCCGCTTCGCGGAACCTGCAAAATCGCCTGCGGGGTACGCTAAAAATTCACTGCCTCGCTAAATTTTATAATAACGGGGCGTAGTATAGCAGCAGTATGCACCCTTCGGGAGGGTGTGGCCCGAGTGCAAATCTCGGCGCCCCGACAAAATGGGCCTATAGTAAAATGGCATTACGCGGCATTCGCATTGCCGAAGTCCGGGTTCGACTCCCGGTGGGTCCACCAAATTATGCCAACGGAAAAATCGCGCCTGCCTGCGCAGGCAGGAAAAAATATTGTTTATCCTGAGGTAAAACTCAAAGATGTTTTGGCTGCTTTTTGGAACGGAATTAAACCGCAAAAATGGGGGCTGTTTTTTATTATTTTTTTTATGGTTTTGGCGAATATTGCGGCTGTTACGGTCCCAATTTTTTATAAGCAGTTTTTTGATATTATTTCCGCTAATGGAGACAAAAGCGCAATTGCCGGCCAGCTTTTAACAATAATATTTGAGATAGCAATTTTAAATGGATTTGTCTGGCTATTTTATAGATTAGTCACAATATGGAACAGCGCATATCAAACAGGAACTATTGCCCGATTAAAACAGCAAGCGTACGATTATTTGATAGAGCATTCTTACAGTTTTTTCAGCAATAATTTTACCGGCTCTCTAGTGCAACGGGTCAATCGTTTTGCCCGCGCTTTTGAAACATTGAGCGACAGATTAATTTGGGATGTGTTGCCATTATTTGTAAGAATTATTTTGACAATTATAGTCGTCTCGTTGATAAACAGATGGATCGCCCTAGTTATTTTTGTCTGGATAATCATATTTATGTCGTTTAATATTCTTTTTTCAAAGTGGAAATTGAAATACGACATTAAGGTTGCTGAAATTGACTCTAAGACAACAGGTTACTTGGCTGATACAATAACAAATCAAAATACGATCCAGCTTTTTAGCGGGCAAAAATTTGAATCCCGTGGTTACAGAGCAGTAACAAACGAGCAGGCGAAAATGACAAAACTCAGCTGGAATTTAGACGCGACAATAGAGGCTGGCCAGGCATTTTTGGGTTTTGCAATACAATTTTTATTATTTTATTTTGCCATTAAATACTGGCAGCAGGGTTTAATAACAATCGGCGTTTTTGTTTTATTGCAGGTTTATATAATAGGTTTAATCCATGAGCTTTGGGGATTTACCCGCGTGGTCAGAAATGCATACCAATCTTATGCTGATGCAAAAGAAATGGTTGAAATTTTGCTTTTGCCTAATGAAATAAAAGATGAGCCAAAATCTTTTGAACTTTCAATAAGTAAGGGAGAAATTGAGTTTAATGATTTAACTTTTAGCTTTAACCAGACGCGGCAAGTTTTAAAAGATATTAATTTGATGATTAAACCTGGCGAAAAAGTTGCGTTAATCGGGCCATCGGGAGCTGGTAAAACAACTTTTGTGAGATTGCTTCTAAGATTATACTCCCCCACTTCAGGAAAAATTTTAATTGATGGACAGGATATTTCAAAAGTTAAACAGGAAAGTTTGAGAAAAAATATTTCAATGGTTCCGCAGGATCCGATTTTATTCCACAGGACTTTGGCAGAAAATATTGCTTATGGAAAGCGGGGAGCTGTAAAAGAAGAAATTGAAAAGGCTGCCACGCTGGCTCATTGTGATGAGTTTATAAAAGATTTACCATATGGTTTTGAAACCCATGTTGGCGAACGCGGAATAAAATTATCCGGAGGCGAACGCCAAAGAGTTGCCATTGCCAGAGCGATTTTGAAAAATGCGCCAATTTTAGTTTTAGATGAGGCAACTTCAAGTTTAG
>CAZGLJ010000046.1:2923-3856 GCA_964526025.1 uncultured Candidatus Saccharibacteria bacterium
GATTCTCATTCTGAAATGTTGATTCAGGACGCTTTAAATACTTTAATGCAGGGCAGAACAACAATTGTAATCGCCCACCGATTATCAACTATTCAAAAAATGGACAGAATTATTGTTATCGATGACGGAAAAATTATTGAACAAGGAAGCCATTCAGAATTATTGGGAAATGAAAATAGCTTATACAAAAAACTTTGGGAATTGCAAGCTGGCGGATTTTTGAAATCAGAAAGCGAAGATGAGGAACCCGCCTCCGCCGAAGGCTTCGGCGCGGCAAAGGAAGATAGTGATGAGGCTGAAGACGGCGACGGAAAAGGCGAATCCAAGATGGCTAATTTCTAAAAAGTGTTATAATAAAAAAATGAAAATGAAAATAGGAATTATAGGAAGCATGCAATATACCGAAAAAATGCTTGAAGTCAGAGATATGCTGAATAAGCTCGGGCATGATGCTTTTGTGACCGATTTGCATAAAGCGTTGGTTGGAAAAACTGACGAAGAAAAAGAAAAAATAAAACTTCATCAAAAATACAACATGGATGCAATCCGTCATTTTTGGAAAGCAATGCAAGGAGCTGATGCAGTCCTTGTGTTAAATTATGATAAAAACGGAATTAAAAATTATATTGGCGGAAATACTTTAATGGAAATTGGGTTTGCGCACGTCTTGAACCAAAAAGTATTTTTGTTAAATCCAATTCCAGAAATCCACTATTATAAAACCGAAATTGAGGCAATAAAGCCGATTATTATAAACGGCGATTTAACATTGATTAAGTAAAAAATATTATTAAAAAATAAAAAACATGGAAAACGAAAATACAAACATTATGCCGAAAAGGAATTTACCGAGGGATGTGTTTTTGCATCTTTTAGTGGTAGTTACGCTTTACTGGTCGGCAGTAAGCTTTGTCACGCTTCTGTGGCAATACA
>CAZGLJ010000047.1:0-3622 GCA_964526025.1 uncultured Candidatus Saccharibacteria bacterium
CCGCCCGCCTCGCCTTGAACTGGAGCGGAAAAAACGAATTCAAGTTTTTCTTTGGCGGCAAATTCTTTCTCTAGTTTCCGTTACTTAATTCTATCCATAAAATTACATTATTCAAAACTTTTGCCCGTTCAACTTTTAGACCAGCTCGTTTTGCAAATTGATTTAACTCCTCTAGACTGTACGACTTTGATTCCAAACCACTTTCGGAATAAAAAATCTCATTCTTTTTATCAATTCTTGCAATTTTTATTCCGACTGTTTTATACCAGTTGGTTCTATCTATAAGCGTGCCCTTTTTATAAACGGTTATAAAAATACTTTTGGATGTAATTTCCCCAAATTGTTTTAAAACTTTTACCTCGTCTTTAACATTTCCTAGTGTATTCCAAACACAAAGCGTGTAATCAAAATAATTTCGAGAAAATACTTTACTCAACTTTTCTAAATCGCCCTTAATAATTTTTACATTTGAAAAGTTTTTTGCAACTTCTTTTGATTTTTCTAACATCAAGTTAGCGTGATCAACTCCAACAAATTCCCTCACCAATGGAGATAAAAATGGTATCAATCTTCCTATCCCGACCCCCGCTTCTAAAACACGATTTGCTCCAACAAGATGTTTTCTTAGTAGTTTAGTTTCTTCCTGGATATATTTCTTATATTTGAGAGGGTAAAATTTAGGAGTTAATGCCTTAAACTCTTTCCCTTGAAAATCAGCTCCCTCAAAAAACTTTTTTGTATATTTTTCTGCCATGTTATTTCAATAGAATTAGAATTAGTAGGAATTAGGGGACGGTTCTCTTTTAACCTGATGTTTGATATTTTTTGATTAATATAGTAAACGGTGTCTTTACGAAAATATTCGAACGGAATTGAAACAAAACTGTAATGGGTGCGCACTTGCCAGCGGTGGAGGGTGTGGGAGGAGGCGCTGACAAGTGCGCTTTCTTCCTTTCGGGCGGTTCGGGGATTACGATTTCAAGTTTTTCTTTGGCGGCAAATTCTGCATCAGTTCACTTGGTTCGTCGAAGATTCTTTTAGAAAATTTCCGATATTCCCAACAAAAATTTCCTGTTTCGCTATTCTTGCCTCTTTTGTTATGTAAGCTATCGGTGGATAAATTATGCAATTTTCAAATTTTGAAAGTCTCTTTATATTTTCTGGAGACATCTCATCAGAATGGTCTAAAATGAAAGTTATGTCTCTGTTTTTCAGTCTTTTTTCCAAAGCATCGATATTTACCAATTCCATTGGAGCCGTGTTAATCACAACGGCCCCTTTCTTGATTTTCTGAATTCTTTCTTCGTTCAAAAAATTTTCAGTATCTTTTACTTGAGCAAAATGTAACGAGAGAAAATCGCATTTTGGAATTAACTTGTCCGCCTCTTCATATTTTACCCTGCTTATCTCAAAATCTTTTTTTCTACCCATGTTCCAATACCTGACATCTGCGCCAAATCCTAAGGCTATTTCTGCAACTCTACTTCCAATTCTTCCCAAACCTAAAATCCCGAATATTTTATTTTTGATTTCAACGGCCAAAAACCCAACTTCGGAATAATTTCCCCCCCTCGCTTGTTTTTTCCCTCTCCCTGTTTCTCTGATGTGGTCTAAAATTACGGCGAAGACAAATTCTGCAACTGCCTCGGTTGCATACCCCGGAATATTACAAACAGCAATTTCTTTACTTTTTGCATAATCAACATCAACTTTGCCGTAGGCAGTAGCTAATACGCCGATATATTTCAATTTGGGAGCATTGTCTATAATTTCTTTATTTATTATTACTCCAAATCCTATAAGCAAACAATCAGTATTGACTAATTGCTCTTTAATTTCCGAGCTATCTTTAACAAGATTGATTATTTTTTCGGCCAATGTTTCAATTCTTTGCCAATACGCAGAATCTAATGCAGATTTATCAATTCCAATGGTGAGAATCTTTTTAAATTTTTTATTCATAATTTTTTATATTTTTACTTTATCAATAAGGAGTTAGAAATTAGGGGACGGACGGTTCTCTCTGCCAACTGGCGGATAACCTGACTTTGATATTTTTTGACTAAATCGATAAACGGAGAGGGTGGGATTCGAACCCACGGACCCCTTGCGAAATTAAAATAATTTTAATTATAAGAAGTTTTTAGCGATTGCTCTTTTTCGTATCGTTCTAAAGCTAATTCTATTAATTTGGTTATTAATTCCTGATTTAAAAGACCACTTTTCTCCCATAATTTAGGATACATACTAATATTAGTGAACCCGGGAATTGTGTTAATTTCATTAATATAATAATTATCATCAGTCAAAAAACCATCTACACGTCCCATCCCTTCACAACAAAGAGCTTGAAAAGCCTTAATTGATAAGTCTTGAATTTTCTTAATCCATTCTTTTGATAATTCTGCTGGTGCTATTAATTTCGCACTATTAACATCAACATATTTCGCCCTATAAGAATAAAATTTGTCGTTAGGAATAACTTCGCCCGGTAAGGAGGCAACCAAATCATTGTTCCCAACTACCGAACATTCAATCTCTCGACCATCAATAGCTTCTTCTATGATAATCTTTTTATCATATTCAAATGCTTCCTTAACTGCATTTTTAAATTCATCTTCATTCTTAGCCTTCGTTATTCCCACTGAAGATCCAGTATTTGATGGTTTAACAAAAATTGGTGAACCTAGCTCCTCTTTAATATTGTTAAAATAAATTTTATCTTTTTGACTGTAATTAAAAGATAAAAATTTTGCAGAAGAAATTCCTGCTTCTTTTAATAATCTTTTAGCTACTTCTTTATCCATTGCGATTGACGAACCCAAAACACTTGCGCCAACAAAAGGAATGTTCAAGAATTTTAATAATCCTTGCAAAGTTCCATCCTCACCCTGACGACCATGTACAACAGGAAACGCTACATCAATCTTAATTTTTAAACTAGAATTGTCTGAACAAACAATATTACTATCGTCTCCAGAAACAAAAGCTATGGGCTTACCTTTTGAAATATCTAACTTTATTTTTTCGGAATCATTTGCATTCAAAAAACAATCCTTTGTCCTAAAAAGCAAAAATCTGCCATTTTTATCAATACCAACCAGAATAATATTAAATTTATTTTTATCAATTGCGTTAATGATATTTAAAGCGGACAAAAGTGAAATTTCATGCTCCACCGATTGCCCACCAAATATTATTGCAATGTTTTTCATCTTAGATACTTTCCTTTTTTAATAGGTATAAACTTCTCGTTTATAAACTTTTGGTGCTGTTGATGGATATCTTCCAAAGAGTCATCTTTAACACAAGAAGTATTTTTACAAATTTCAGGTCTCTCTTCATAAAATTTACATTGACCACTTTGCTTATCAAAATTAATACAATCGTAAATTTTTAATCTTACTGTGTCGGAATGAGTTTCTGGCACCCACATCCCATTTCTCTCCTTCCAAATTTTTTCTCCATTTTTATTAATCGGTATTTTTTCTTCTGGAAAACTGTTTACCACTTTAACAGGGTCACAGCACCACGAACAATTTTTTTCCAAACAAGGACCATATTTTTCAGACATAATCAATCTCTTTTGTACTTTCTAAACAAAACGGAGAGGGTGGGATTC
>CAZGLJ010000048.1:0-2086 GCA_964526025.1 uncultured Candidatus Saccharibacteria bacterium
GGGCCCGCCCGCCGAAGCTAGCAAGCGTAGGCGGGGATCGTATATCGGTATTACCTTAGCTTTCCAAGCTAATGAGAGGGGTTCGACTCCCCTCACCCGCTCCAAAACAAAAACTAGGGGTTTAAACCCCTAGTTTTTGTTTTCTGCTAAATTTTATCTCGCATATTCTATCACTCTGTTTTCTCTGATAACAACTACCTTTATTTCTCCTGGATATTTTAGTTCTTCCTCAATTTTTTCTGCGATTTGACGCGCTATTTTTGCAGCTCCCAAGTCGTCAACTCTGTCTGATTTAACAAACACTCTGATTTCTCTGCCTGCCTGAATTGCATAAGTTTTTTCAACGCCTTCAAATTTGTTAGCGATATCTTCTAGGTCTTTCAATCTCTGCAAATAATTTTCCAGAGTGTCTTTTCGAGCTCCCGGCCTTGAACCAGAAATTGCGTCAGCTACCTTAACGATAACAGCTTCCAAGGTTTCTGCCGGATAATCTTCATGATGAGCTCGCATTGCTTTTATGACTTCTTCTGATTCGCCGAACTTCTCTAAAATTTTAATTCCGATATCAATGTGCGAGCCTTGAACCTGCTGGTCAATTGCTTTGCCGATATCATGCAAAAGTCCGGCTCTTTTCGCAATCTGGCTGTTGGCTTTTAATTCGTCGGCAATTGTTTCTGAAATCAAAGCCACTTCCATTGAATGCAGTAAAACATTTTGCCCGTAGCTTGTCCTGTAATACAATCTGCCTAAAATCTGAACTAATTTGTCATTTAACCCGATAACTCCTGTATCGTAAGCTGCCTTGTCTCCAGCTTCTTTTATTTTCTGGGCAATTTCTGTTTTCGCCTCTTCAACTTTTTCTTCAATTTTTGCCGGCTGTATCCTGCCGTCCTGAATTAATTTATCTAAAGCAACTTTTGCAATCTGCCTGCGAATCGGATTAAATCCGGAAATCACGACTGACTCCGGCGTTTCGTCAACAATTAGCTCCACGCCAGTTGCCTTTTCAAAAGCCCTTATATTTCTTCCCTCTTTTCCGATAATTCTTCCTTTAATATCTTCGCTCTGCAAGATAACCGTAGTTGTGGTTAATTCCTGAGTTTGAGGAACCGCGCACTTCTGGATTGCCAAAGCAATTATTTCTTTTGCCCTCTCTTGAAGTTTTTCCTGGCCTTGCTCTTCCAATTTTTTCATCCTCTCTAAAATTTCTTTTTCGCTTTCAATTTCAACTAAAGACAAAAGTTCTTTTTTCGCCTCTGCCCTGGAAAGATCGGCAACTTTTTCTAATTTTCCTTCTGCCTCTCTTCTTAATTTTTCCAAATCTTCCTTTATGCCTTTCAATTTTTCTCCCTTTTCCTGTAATTCCTTTTCTTTTTGCTCGAACGAAGCAATTTTTGAGTCCAATAAACTTTCCCTGTTAAGCAAAACCTGCTGGGCCTTTAAGAATTCCCTTCTTCTTTCATCAATTTCATTCTGCGCTTTCTCTATAATATCAGCTGCCTTTGATTCTGCCTTTTTTACCATAGCAGTGGTCTCTTCTTTTACATCAGCAACTCTTTTCTGCAATTTTGCCTCCAAAGTTCCTGCCCTTCTTTTCGCTAAGTTCTGCCTGACGTAATATCCCAAAACAGAGCCTGCAATCAGCGATACGGCTCCAAGCGTAACGTAAATAACATTTTGATCCATAATTTTTATAATTTAAAATTTAATAATAAAACTCACCTCTCACGGTGAGCTCGAATACGACAAATTCTATTTTCTAGCTTCTATTTTCTGAGTTATTACTTGCTTCCGATTACTTCATCTATAAGCCCGTATTTCTTTGCCTCTGCTGCTGTCAAATAAAAGTCCCTGTCAGTATCTTTTTCCATTTTAGCTAACGGCTGGCCTGTGTGCAAAGATAAAATCTCGTTCAGTTTTTCTTTCATCTTCATTATCTGTTTTGCTGTAATTTCAATGTCTGAATCATAAATATAGACTACTTGACCTTGATTTATTGCATCAACTGCTAACTCGATATAATCCTCAGCATAGGCTTTGATGTTATTGAAAAGTTGTTGGATAGAGGTATTGGGAAACCTGACAG
>CAZGLJ010000048.1:2096-2410 GCA_964526025.1 uncultured Candidatus Saccharibacteria bacterium
ATTATCTGTTTTGCAGTAATTTCAATATCCGCCGCCTGGCCCTGCATGCCTCCGGCAACCTGGTGCAAAAGTATTTCAGCATTAGGCAAGGAAAATCTTTTTCCTTTGGTTCCCGCGGCCAAAATTACTGCAGCCATTGAAGCTGTAAGACCTATGCAAATAGTGGAGACCGGGCATTTTAAATACTGCATTGTATCATAAATTGCCAAACCTGCTGTAACTGAACCTCCTGGGCTGTTAATGTAAAGCTTAATGTCTCTTTTTTGGTCCTTTGAAGCTAGATAAAGCATCTGGGCAATCACTAAATTCGCATT
>CAZGLJ010000048.1:2420-2957 GCA_964526025.1 uncultured Candidatus Saccharibacteria bacterium
TGATTTTTCTACAATAGTTGGAATTATTGGCATTTTATTAAATTAGTTTTTTGAAAAACTTTCCAGTTTTTCAAATACTTTTTCGTTATAAAGTACGCCTTTAGTATACTCTTTTAATTCTTCGGTGTCAATTTTAGCTAAATCCTCTTTCGGGTATTTTTTTATTGATTTTGAAATTTCATCTTCAACTTCTTTTTCTGAAATTTCAATGTTTTCTTTCTTGCCCAGCTCCCTTAAAACCAAAAATCCTTTTAATCTTTTTTCAGCTTCTTTCTGAAAAGTTTCTTTTAACTGCTCTTCTGTTTGTTTTACAGCAGCTAGATACTGCTCAAATGTGATTTTCATATTCTGCGTTATTCTGTTTTTCAAATCATCCATTAATCTCTGCTTTTCATAACTAATTAAAGCGTCTGGCAGTTCAACCTTAATTTTTTCAGAAATTTTTTCTAAAATCTCTCCTCTTTTTCTTTGTTTTTCAGCTTCTGTTTTTTCGGCTGTAATCCCTTCTTTCAAACTTCCTTTTAAAGCAACCAATGT
>CAZGLJ010000049.1:0-2947 GCA_964526025.1 uncultured Candidatus Saccharibacteria bacterium
CGCAGGCATTAGTGCCAGCACCTTCTACATATAAACATTGATCACCTTGGCACACCGTATGATAAGGGGGAATTGGAGGGGGCGGAGGAACACCTGGACCGCCGGGACCGCCGGGACCGCCTGGGGTGTCGGGACCGCCTGGAGTACCAGGCGTGCCCGGGGCGCCTGGACCGCCTGGAGTGCCCGTGGAACCGGCGCACTCAGTACAATTATAGTCTATGTAGACAGTAGCGCATACAGGACCAGTGTCTTGCGTGACGCATTGACCGGGATATACTGCGCACGTATTGTCTCCCATGCAAACTTTCTGTGGAGAACCGCAATCTACGGCCGGTTCCCACATAGTAGAATTTGCCTGGCAAGCGGCTGGATCTCCTCCGCAAGTACTGCAACTTAGCTCTCGCTCTATGCCTTCATTACCCTGAACAGGAGACGCCCCGCATTTTGTCGCCCCTGTGGGCTGGCATCCGCAATCTTGGATTTTAGTATCTACAGGAGGTGCGGCATAGCAGTAAGGATTAGCGATGACATCACATTTTCCAAATATGGTTCTTTGGTAAACGGCATTTTCGAGACAAAACTTGCTACTGCTTGGAGGAGGCTCACAGAAAGTCTCGCTACACGTTTTTACCCTTTCATAACAAACTGGCGTACCGCCAGACATTTCGCAACCCTTGCTCAGAATATTCTTATCAATCTTACAAACATAACCACTGCAGCTGCATTGTTCGGTTGTGTTATAATCGCAATCGTATGAACCGCAGTCAAATTCCTGTGAGTTGCATAAACCATCAATGCAAGTCCAATTTCTTCTTGTGTTGGCATCAGAGCAGCTATCCGGCTCACAATCAGCGACGGTTGTGCATTGACTCAAAATCGCAGGGATGAAATCTGAACCCGTAATCTCCATGCCAAAATAACCGGTACAAGAAGAACCCGGCTCCTGCGGACATATATTATCAGCAGGATAGACATAACCATCCCATAATATCGGGGCAAGAGTTATTGGGGTTCCTGGATTTCCCGGATCCGCGGATGGACCAATGCCAACCTCGCCGTAACAAGTAGTATCATTGTGGTAATCACAATATGCGCCCCCTTGGCTTCCTATGTAGATTCTGTTAATCTGACCAGGGGGATTATTATACCAACCCATAGAATAAATCATGCTTGCTTGATAAGAACCGCCGGAGGACCAAATCCTGTCCAGATCTGTAATCGACTTAAAATAAACCTTTAACTGGCCATCGCAAGGATACGAAAGCGGGTCTATGGACACAGAATTTCCATTTGTGATTATACTGCCGTCTTGATCATAGCAGTTTGAAGTCGGACAACTATTGCAAGAATACCTGCCTGGCCAAAGATATCTGCAAGTATCTGGGCCTGAAAATAGGGTGGCAACTTTTGCCGCTATATCATTTTTTATTTGGGCTACCTGGGCGGGCGTGCAAGAAACAGTGCCAAAAACAGCTATCGGCAAAATAAATAATAAAATAACAAAAATCAACAAAAAAATTCTTCCATTAAATTTTGATTGAAACTGAAACACCATAGTTTTTCTACTTTGCGTTATTTGCAGGCAAAGCAACATTGGGCAAAGGCATAATTATTATCGTATTGCCTTCCAACCGGCCGTCTGGCAAAACCTTTAATGATATATTAAGAGTATCGCCTTTTTTAATATCCTCAAACTTGACGAGCTGTTTAGTTGGAAGCACTGCCTGCTCTTGCTTTTGCGCAGTCGGCTGCGCAAAAGAATAAATTTCAGTATCGCCTCTAACGCTGACTATTATATTGTCTCCTCCGGAAGCCAAAGTTATGTTTTTTCCTTCAATGCTTGCAACTTGGCCATAAGCAGTAATTGAAGGAATCGCCCTTGAAGTAATTCTCTTTAACAAAGATGCCAACTTATCTATTTGCGGCGCGTCTTTTTGCGTTTGATATAGAACGCCCGCTCCCCCGCCTAAAACGAAAATAAACACTGCCCCGATTATTAATAAAAACATTAAAAGTTTATCCATAAATTAATTTAAAAAATTAAGATTATTTTATCTATTTTTTAATTTGAAGAGTTTAATATAATAACCGACTGGCCCTGCAACTGGCCGTCAGACAAAACTTTTAAATTAATGCTCAGCTTGTCGTTATTTTTAATATTTCCAAATGGAACAATCGTTTGTTTGCCAGCGCCGCCGCCGGAAGGAACGACAAAAGAAGAAATTTGGGCATCCTCTTTAATGGCAACTGTTACGCTGTCTCCGTTGTAAGTAAGGGTGATATTTCTTCCGTCTATTTTTGAAACCTCGCCAAAAGCAACAACCGAAGGAACAGCCTTTGAAGACAACGATTTTACAACTGCCTCCATTTTTGCCTCCGTCTTTGCGGCTTTGCCAAATTGCGATAAATCTTTTTGCAGCAGAACGCCCGAGCCAACAGCCAACGCCAAAACCGCAATTAAGAGTATTATTATTGTTATATTTCTGCTGTCCATTTTTTGAAAAAACATATTTTTGTTTTTATTTATTATATTATTTTACATCTTTTAAATTTACAATACAATAAGTCAAGGTGTGAATATCTTTAGATAATGGGCTTGACATCCTGCCTGCCGGTTGTAGAGTTAAATTAGAAGGTATAAAAGCCAGCTCTTTGACAAAAAGGAACCTACCGATGAACGTTAAAACCCTCGCGCTGTTTATTTTATTTTTGGCTTTTGGCTTTATTGCCAAAGCAGAAGATTCTTTCTCGGCAATCAGCGGCATCAGTAAAGCGCCCGAAGGAACTGCGACCATGTTAAATGCAGAGGGCCGGACCGAAGATGCCAAAATTAACTTTGGGCCAATACAAACCATGTGGGAAGGCGGAGCGGGAAAAGACGCTATCTGCCTGAGGCTCAAACCCTATCCTCCTCGTAAAGAAAAAAAACCTTTGCAATTTGCCTTAA
>CAZGLJ010000050.1:0-2912 GCA_964526025.1 uncultured Candidatus Saccharibacteria bacterium
CCAGAGGCTTTTGCGTTGGTCCGCGAGGCTTCAAAAAGGACTTTAAACCAGCGCCATTTTGACGCCCAGTTAATCGGCGGAATTGTTTTGCACCAGGGAAAAATTGCAGAGATGAAAACTGGCGAGGGTAAAACTTTAGCTGCAACTCTGCCTGCGTGTTTAAACGCATTAGAAGGCAATGGTGTGCATATTGTAACTGTAAACGATTATCTGGCCAAAAGAGATATGGTTTGGATGGGCCAGGTTTATAATTCTTTAGGATTGTCTGCAGGGTGCATTGTAAACGAGTCAGGTTATATTTATGACGTAAATTATAAAAACGATGAAAAAGATAGAGAAAGGGATTCTACTGGAAGCTTTAAGGTAATCCAGGATTATTTAAAACCTTGTTCAAGGAAAGAGGCATATTCAGCTGACATTACTTATGGCACTAATAACGAATTCGGTTTTGATTATTTAAGAGACAACATGGTGTATGAACAGAGCCAGCAAGCCCAGCGCGGGTTTAATTTTGCAATTGTTGACGAGGTGGACTCGATTTTAATTGATGAAGCCCGCGTGCCTTTAATTATTTCCGGCCAGGCTGAAGAGGCAACAGAAAAATATTATCAGTTTGCAAAAGTTGCAGCTCCGTTAGAAAAAAACACAGATTATGAAATTGACGAAAAATTAAAAACAGTAAGCTTTACAGAGCAAGGGCAGAATAGGGTTGTAAAAAGCTTGGGCTTTGACCCATGGTTAGACAATGACATCGCCACAACCCATCAATTAGAATCTGCTTTAAGGGCAAAAACATTATTTTTAAAAGACAGAGATTATACCGTAAAAAACGGGGAGATTTTAATCATAGATGAATTTACCGGCAGGATTTTGCCAGGCCGCCGATGGTCTGCCGGCCTTCATCAGGCAGTGGAGGCAAAAGAAAATTTGCAGGTAAAGCCAGAATCAATAACAATGGCAACGATTACTTTCCAGAACTATTTTAGAATGTATAAAAAACTTTCCGGAATGACAGGAACCGCTTTAACTTCAGCTGAAGAATTTGATAAAGTTTATAAGTTAGATGTAGTTTCAATTCCCACCAATAAGCCCATGATAAGGAAGGATTTTGCAGACAAAGTTTATAAAACTGAAAATGGAAAATTCAAGGCGGCAGTAAAAGAGATTGAAGAATTGCATAAAAAGGGCCAGCCGATTTTAGTTGGCACAAGGTCTGTTGAAAGAAACGAGTATTTAGGAAAGCTGCTGGAAACAAAAGGCATTCCACACAATATTTTAAACGCTAAAAACCACGAAAGGGAAGGAGAAATTATAGCTCAGGCAGGAAAAAAGGGAGCCGTAACAATTGCCACAAACATGGCAGGCAGGGGAGTCGATATTATTCTAGGCGGCAATCCGCCTAGTCCTGAGGAGGCCCGAATGGTTGGAGAACTTGGCGGCCTGCATGTTATGGGCACAGAAAGGCACGAGGCAAGAAGAATTGATAATCAGTTAAGAGGAAGGTCGGGTAGACAAGGAGACCTGGGTTCTACACAATTTTTCGTTTCATTAGAAGATGATTTGATGAGAATTTTTGGCGGCGACAGAGTAAAATCTTTATTGACTGCCTTTAATATTCCAGAAGATGAGCCAATACAAGCTGGAATGATTTCTGGAGCAATTGAGTCAGCGCAGGAAAAAATTGAGGGCTTTAATTTTGACGCCCGCCATCACTTATTGGAATATGATGACGTCATAAACAAACATCGTGAAATTATTTATAAAAAAAGAAAAGAATTTAGAGATTTTCAAAAAATCTGGATTAACAGCGGACGATTATAACAAAAAAGAAAAAGAATTAGGCGAGGCAAATATGCGCCAATTAGAGAAAATTGTTTGCCTGAGAATTTTAGATATGCTTTGGCAGGAGCATTTGTCTTATATGGATCACGTGAGAGATTCAGTTCGTTTGCGAGCTTACGCTGGAAGAGATCCTTTAGTAGAATATAAAAACGAAGGCCATAAGGCATTCGGGCAATTGTTATCAATGCTTGATGCCAACATCGCAGAAAATATTTTAAAATCAGGCCTGTCTGCGCAGGCAGGCATGCCCTCTCATCAAAAACCAATACCGAATTCCAGGCCGGTTGAATCGGGCCTGCCTGCGCAGGCAGGCAAAAAACAAGTCGGCCGTAATTCGCCATGTCCTTGCGGTTCTGGCAAAAAATTCAAAAAATGCCATGGGAAAAATTAAAAAAATAATAATTTTATTGCTGGTGATTGCGGCGTTTGCAGCAGGGGTTTATTTTAAGGACGATGTCATAAGATTTTATAATAATTTAAACAAGCAGATTCAGGATTTTCAGAAAACAGATATCGGCTCTGTGATAACAGAAGTCGGCAAAGAAATTTTTACCCCGCCGCCTTTAAGAATTGGAGGAGCCAGCAACAAGGTTGTTTTATTGGAAAGCAAAGTTTTTGAAGAAACAAATTTACAGAGGCAAGAAAACGGCCTGCCTCCTTTAGAAGAAAACGAAGAGCTTAGCGATGCGGCAGTCAAAAAGGCCAGCGACATGTTTAAAAAACAATACTTTGAGCATGTTTCTCCTGATGGAATAGATCCTGCTAAATTAGTGCGAAGTTTTGGATATGATTACATAACTACGGGAGAAAATTTAATACTGGGAAATTTTAAAGACGAAAAAGAAGTTGTTTTAAAATGGATGTGTTTTGGGGAAGAGATTTTTAATCAGAGTATTCATTACGATATATATGCCACTACAAAAGAGGGAGAGGCAAATGGCATAGATTTTTTAATGCGAGATGTGATGCGATAAGATGCCATCCCTGCCATTTTCTCAATTTACGGGTCAGTTCTTTTGGGATTTTAAATCTATGGAGAGCGGATGTTAACTACAAGCTTGGTTCAGATG
>CAZGLJ010000051.1:0-2812 GCA_964526025.1 uncultured Candidatus Saccharibacteria bacterium
CTGATAACCTTGAGGCACCCTTTGAAGTTTTTCCAAATAGCACAATCCCCTGCACCGGCTTATCCAATCTGTGCACCAAACCCAAAAAAACATTCCCAGGTTTTTTATATTTTTCTTTTAAATAATCCTTAACCATTTCCATTAAATTTTCATCCCCCGTTCTATCCCCTTGCGTCAAAACCCCAGCTGGCTTTACCACTGCAACAATATGATTATCCTCGTATAGCACTTTTATGTTTGACATATTAAAATAAAAATGTTAATAATAGTGTAGGCTTGCTCGTATGAGCACGATTGTCTACAAAGGCGTTTTACTCCTGCGCCGATATTCAGGAGTCAGTTCTTTTATGAAGGAGTAGTCGTATGACTACAAACACAGTGGATGACGGGCCGAAGGAATTTTCTATCCTCAACGGACCGTCCAAGTTCGACATGCTTTTGAGTCAGTATGACCATCCCCGCCCCGTTAGGTTTCAGATCGATTATAATGGGACGCCACAATTGGTCAATGTCCAGATCAAGTCCGCAACCTTGCAACGGCAAGAGTTAAGTCGCGTCAAGCGCTTGATGGGAGAACCCGAGCCGACGAACGAAGATTGGATCATCGCAGGATTGATCGAAGTCGGTGGTCCTGGTGGTGGCACTCATCACCTTCCCATGATGGCGAGCTATTCGCCTTCAAACCGCAAGGGTGTGCTCACTTGGAAGCATCCGGACAAAGGGATCATTGTGATCAACATCCATTGCAATGGAAGGGCGGTCTCCAGAATCGATATGGGGCGGTCGTTGAAGCCCGTCGAAAACCCCATGGCTGTCACCAAATAGTTGCGGCGGTCACCGCAGCTCCTCCGGCCCCATGCAATTGCACTTCGCAGTTGTGTGGGGCTTCTTTTTTTACAAAAAACTATCCGTGTTTAAACTCAATTACATCGCCGTCTTTAACAATATACTCTTTGCCTTCTGTTCTCAATTTTCCTTGTTCTCTGGCTTTTGCATAACTTCCGGCATCCAGCAAATCCTGCCAAAAAACAACTTCTGCCTTTACAAACTTTTCCTGAAAATCAGAATGAATCGCGGCTCCGGCAATTGGAGCTGTGTCTCCATCATTTATTGTCCATGCTCTTGTTTCGTCTTCGCCGGTTGTTAAAAAGGTTATCAAACTCAAAAGTTCGTAAGATTTTTTTATTAAAACATCTGTTTCTGATAATTCCGGCAACCCTAAACTCTTTCTTTCTTCTCGCGACAACCCCTCCGCCTCAAACTCTGTGGCAACGTCAATAACCAGGCAGGCATCACCAAATTTAGTTAAGTCCGACTTAACTATTTCTTCGGGTTTACCGTTGAGTAAATATAACCTTGGTTTAAAAGTTAGCAACTGAAAACTTTTTAAAATTTCTTTCTCGTCTTCTGTAAAATTTTGACCTGCCTGCGCAGGCAGGTCACTTAAAATTTTCTCTTGTGATAAAAAATCTTTTGCCTTTTTCAAAACTTCCATTTCCTTGATAGATTCTTTTTTTCCGGCTTTCACGTCGCCTTCCAAACCGTCTATTCTTTTATTGACTGTTTCTAAATCTTTTAAAATTAACTCAACATCTAAAATTTCTTTTTCTTTCAATGGATTTACGTCCTGCTGTGTGTTTATAATATCTGCATTTTTAAATGCGCGCAGAACATACAAAACAGCGTCCACTTCCCTGATATGAGATAAAAATTTATTTCCCAGTCCCTCCCCTTGCGAAGCGCCTTTTACCAATCCTGCGATATCAACAAAATCAACTGTGGCATAAATTTTCTTTTTTGATTTAGACAATTCAGCCAGTTTTTCTACTCTTTGGTCGGGAACCAAAACAACCCCGACATTGGGGTCAATTGTGCAGAAAGGATAATTGGCAATATCAACTTCCTTTTTAGTTAAAGTTTTAAATAGTGTTGATTTGCCCACATTCGGCAAACCAACAATACCTATAGATAAAGACATAGTGGACCTAGGCAGAATCGAACTGCCATCTATACATTGCAAATGTATCGTTCTACCATTAAACTATAGGCCCTTTTCTATTTTATATCTAATATTTTTACTTTGACTGATTTTTTTCCGCCTTCAAAATTAAACTCTTTGCCGGCTTTCTGTCCCATTAATTTTTGGCCCAATGGCGATTGATAAGATATTTTATTTTTTAAAATATCTGCTTCACTCGGCGCAACAACCAGATATCTTTGTTCTTCGCCGTCAAACAAGATTGAAATTTCAGAACCAATCTGAATTTTATCTGTTTCTGTTTTCTCTTTAACCACGGCTTCATTGATGGCGCCTTCTAATTCGGCAACTCTCATTCTCAAAAAAGCCATTTTATCCCTTGCGTCGTGATAAGCTGCGTTTTCTTTTAAATCGCCAAAAGCAGCCGCTTCTGCTATAAGTTTTACTATTCTTTTATTTTCAACAGTTTTTAAATGTTGCAATTCGTCTTTTAGTTTTTGCAGGCCTTCTTTTGTAAAATACTGAACCATTTCTTATTTTATATTTAATTTTGTATTTTTTCAAGCTCACACAAAAATCCCGCCTTGGCGGGATTTTTGTTTTAGTTTCTTAAAGCTGTTCCGAATAAGGAGAATTTTAAGCGACTCTCCTCAAAACGCATTAGCTTAAAATCCAAATTTAAGATTTCAAACTATATCGACTGCAAAATTTTGGATTATTTCCAAAATTTTTAAAAAAATGATCCACGAGCAGGTTCCCCTACCCGTGCCTTGTTACGACTTAGCCCCTCTTACTGAATCTAGCTTAGGCCCTCTTGCGAGGAACTTCGGCTAT
>CAZGLJ010000052.1:0-2761 GCA_964526025.1 uncultured Candidatus Saccharibacteria bacterium
ACAACTTTGTAAACCGGAGTAATTCCCTGTTTTTCCTGCGCCTCTTCTTGAAATTGCGATTTTGCATCTCTATAAGAGCCGTTTTTAATGATTTCCGGCAAATTTTTGAGCAAATATTTTTTAATAAACTTCTCCGCTTCTTTATATCCAGAATCAAGATAAGTAGCGCCCACTAATGCCTCAAAAGTGTTGGCTAAGATATACGCCCTCGCCTTGCCAAGCTCTTTTGTTTCTCCTCTTGAAAGCAAAAGAAAATCGTTAAGTCCCAATTCTTCCGCAACTGAGGTTAACATTTTGGCGTTGACTAGAGCTGCCCTCCAGTTAGTTAATTCCCCTTCTGATTTTTCAGGATATTCTTTGTAAAGAGCCTCTGTTACAATTAATTCCATTACCGCGTCTCCTAAAAATTCCAATCTTTCGTTGTGCTCTAAATTAAAATCCGGATTTTCGTTCAAATAAGACCTGTGGCAGAAAGCCTGCGTCAGAAGCTTTTTGTTTTTAAAATCTAATCCTAATTTTTTTTCTAATTTTTCAAAATTTTTCATCTTTATTCTTTTATTCCCCGCCCAAATCCGCCTTTGGCGGAATTGCGGCGGGTCCGTCAAAATGCCCTTCTGGGCTTTTGTCGGATAGTTGTTTATATACTGTTCCTAAAACGCCGTTGACGAATTTGCCCGATGTCTGGCCGGAAAAAGTTTTGGCAAGCTCAATCGCTTCGTTTATTGCCACTTTGGGCGGCACTTCTTCTTTGTCAGCGTATAAAAGTTCATAAAGCCCGATTCTTAAAACATTTCTGTCGATTATCGGTATTTGCGAAATCGGCCATTCCGGAGCCGCTTTTTCAATTATTTTGTCAATTTCAGGCAGATGTTTTGTTATCCCTTCAACTAATTTCCAGATAAAATCTAAGTCTTCAAGCCCGGGTCCGAAATCCTCAATATTTCTTTGGACAATATTTTTTAAATCAGACTTTTTGCCGTAAAAATCCCACTCATAAAGTGATTGCAAAACGATTGAGCGTGATAAGTGCCGCGAAGCCATTGCTTCGAATTTTTAATTTCCAATTTTTAATTTTTAAATAATGCTTAAATTTTTAAAAATTAGAATATTAAAAAATTATTTATAAAATTACAAAATTAAAAATTTAAAAATTATTTCTGTGATAATTCTTCCATCGTTAGCGGCTTCTCCTGTTTTGTTTCCTTCTCCGCGTTTTTTATTTCTCTTTCCTTTAACTTCTTTTCTTTTTTTGTAAGGTCGGCCAAAACATTAATAACTTCCCTGCCATTGTAATACCCGCAATTCTTGCAAACCGTATGCGACAAAACCGGCTTTTTGCACTTCGGGCACAAAGACAAAACAACCGGCTTTATGTATTTATGCATCCGAGTTTTGCCCACTTTTGACCTTGTGTGACTGTGTCTTGGAACTGCCATATTAATTTAAAACATTTTCTATAATATAACAAATATAATAAATTTGCAATACTTGCTGCAAAAAGCGGCGGCTCCCATAGGAGCCGCCGCTTGATTTTCTTTTAGAATGGCGATATCTCTTTCCATATTGGCAAAGATCCCGAACCTTGCGCGCCTATCGGTACGGTATAGATGGGGCTGGCGCAGCAGGCTATGTCATCGCAAACCTGGAGCTGTGTCTGGTATTTTGCTTTCGAACTATATGTGTAGTTAACATCTCCTATGGTATTGTCATACAAGCTGCCGTCTCCCAAGCTGTCGTCTCCAAAATTCCAAGTATAACAATAGTCATTAGAACAGGCAGGAGTGTTGTTATTAAGAGAAGTTAAACCGTACTGACAGAAGTAAGGCCCGGTGATATCATCATAGCACATAGACCTATCTTGAAATTGGATGTCAGCGGGAAATGTTGCAGACGAAGACGGTTCAATAAGATAATAAGGATTGGGAGCTGGATGGCCATCCATTCTAAATGTTTGAACCGGAGACCAGCCAGAGTCTAGTCCTCCTGCGTCATAAACCTTAACTCTCCAATAATAATCAGTGTTGTAAGCCAAAGGAGCAACGCTGGGATTAGGTGTAAGAGATACAAGAGGCGACTGGCTGTTTTGAACCACTACCTGGCCACCCGAACAAAAGCCCCAGTAAAGATTATTTGCTATTTTATTTATTTCAGGAGAGCTGAAATTAGAGTTATCATCTACCTGAAAGCGATACTCTATTTCTTTGTCGCAATCCTGGTCTGTGTAAGTCCACTGGAAATTAGCTATCCCTATTCCTGGAATTCCTGTGCAATAAGGCCCGGGACCAGCAGACAGTCCGCTCACTGTTGGAGGGTTGTTTCCAGAACAATTTGGACTAGATTGGCAAGCAGCCTTATTTAGACAAGCATCATCAGCATCACCAACAATATAGAGGCATGCGCATCCTTGGCATTCTGTATGATAACTTGGTGGAGTTGGAGGACCATCAGGACCAGGAGGACCATCAGGACCAGGAGGATTCCCTGGACCGCCGGGACCACCGGGACCGCCTGGATTCCCTGGACCGCCGGGACCACCGGGACCGCCTGGATAATCTGGTCCGCCTAGGCATTGACTGCTATTTTCGCAGGCATTAGTGCCAGCACCTTCTACATATAAACATTGATCACCTTGGCACACCGTATGATAAGGGGGAATTGGAGGGGGCGGAGGAGTTGGCGGACCACCGGGGCATTGACTGCTATTTGCGCAGGCATTAGTGCCAGCACCTTCTACATATAAACATTGATCACCTTGGCACAC